>JAJYJL010000424.1 GCA_021789565.1 Acidobacteriota bacterium | reverse complement strand
TGAATCGCGCCACGGGCGAACTGGGACTGGTGGCGTTCCTACAGGGCGACGTGAAGCGGGCAACGCACATGATCGGGAAAGCTCTCCTCACCGCCGTTGCCCAGGGTGACACCGGAACCGAGGTTCGTCATCTGGAGATCGTTGGCAACGGATTCAATGCGCTCTATCGGTTTTCGGAGGCGATGTTTTTCTTCAACCACGCAATCTCGATTGCGAACAAAGACCACGACGTGGGCACGCCCTTCATGGCCTACGAAGGCAAAGCCGAAGCGCTGGCAAAGATGGGGAAGATGACGCAGGCCCAGTCCTTGATCAAGCAGACTCTTGCTGAGGCTCGCAAGGAGGGGATGCTAGAGCACGAAGGCCAGGAATTGCTTATCCTTGGGGAATTTGCCACATGGAACCACCAGGACGCCCAGGCCAAACAATACCTGAAAGAGGCGATTCGATCAGCGACCCAGGTGGGGCTGCCACGGGTGGTGATGAACTCATGCTTCATGTTATCGAAACTCCTCGAAAATGAGGGCGACTTGAAAGGTGCAGAAGCCGCCCTCACTCAGGGTCTTGCCATCAGCCGCAGCGATGGAGACACCTATTTTCTGCCCTTTGCCCTGGATGCCCTGGCGGGGCTTGACGCGAGAACGGGACAGACTGACCAAGCACACGCTCTCTACGCACGAGCGGAAGACGTTATCGGCGGGATGCTTCTTCGCTTCCCTGGCGCGTATGCACAGAGTTCGCTCCTGAGCGCGATGAGCAGCACGTACCTGGACGATTTCGAATTGGCCGCCAGCCAGAATCAGGTCACCGAAGCTTTTGACGCCATCGAGAGCGCCCGAGGGCGCTCGATTCTCGACGGCATGCGAAGTGGGGTGAGCGACCCAAGCTCCGACCCGGCGGCCTCTTCCATTCGCGAGCAAATTTCCGGATTGCAAACGGGATTGCTCAATTCAAACGACCCCGTCGAGAGGCGAAAGCTCCTCGAAAGTTTGACGGAGGACGAGGAAAAACTCGGCTACATTGATGAGGGGCTTACCTCGGACCAACGTCGCGCCGCCGAGCAGTCGGTATCGCTGAAGGCCGCACAGGCCAGTCTTCTGCCGGATGAGGTGGTTCTGGAATACGTTCTTGCAGAGCCGAATTCGTTCTGCCTCGCCTTGACACGGGACGCCGCAATGATCATTCGATTGCCGGCTGGGGAGAAGCAAATCCAGAACTTGACATCTCAATATATTGCCAGCGTCACGGCAGGAAAATACGGGGCGCGAGAGGCAAAAAAGCTTTACGCACTGCTCTTGAAACCGGTTCCTGTGACCTTCCGCCCGAGGCGATTGGTAATCGTTCCAGACGGCCCCCTTTACAGCATCCCCTTTGGCGCTCTCGAAAATGCCGATGGGGAATACGTTCTTGAGTCTCATGTGATCAGCTACGCTCCGTCCGCAACAGTCCTTTGGTTCCTCAGGAACCGTCACGTAGCGCACAAGCCCACGATGGCATTCCTGGGAATCGGTGACGTGCCGTACGGCATGGAACCAAAAGCGTCGAGAACGGGCCAAGGTGTCATGCGCGCGGTGTCGAGCGGCCTCTTTGGCATAACCGGAGCGGAACTTTACCCGCTTCCGGAGACGCGGGAGGAATTGATTTCGGCCAGCAAGGCGCTCGGGGAGCCAAGACGAAGCATACTCTTGTTGGGAACCAATGCTACGGAAACGGCGTTCAAGCGGGAGCCCCTCTCCGATTTCAAGATCATCCATTTCGCAGTTCATGGGATCTCGGTGCCGAATTTTCCCGAGCGCGACTCGCTCGTGTTGGGCCGAGATCCCCATTCGAGGGACGACGGCTTGCTGCAAGTCCGCGAAATCACACGCCTTCACCTCGACGCGGACCTCGTGACGCTCTCGGCCTGTAACACCGCAACGGGAAGACTGGAAGGCGAGGAAGGCACGATGGGCTTGACCCAGGCCTTTTTGTTCGCAGGCGCGCGCGCCGTGGCATCATCGGTGTGGCCCGTGGGCGACGCCTCTACTGAATTCCTCATGAAGCGTTTTTATATTCGCTTGGGGCAGGGAGAGGATGAGGCATCCGCGCTGCGCCAGGCAAAGCTCGACTACCTGAAGCTGAAGGGCCACAGGCCGCCCATTTTCTGGGCCGCTTTCGTCCTTGTCGGTGATGCGTCGATGCCCGTAAACTGACAGCTATGATCCCGATTGGGCTCAAAGAGCGCACGGAAGTGTTCGACAACGTTGTCAAGCTGACGGCAGCGCGGATGGCCGCTCCTTCGTTCGACCCCGCAAAGTGGAGAGTCCAGGCCGACTCTCGCCGCGAGCTGATTCTCGCGGCAGGCACGTCTGAGGACCTCGAGGGCGCGATTCGCAAGCTGTTTAGCGAAGTGAAGGCGAGCCACGTTGTATTCTTCCACCAAAGCCTTCAGAGCATTGCTCCGCAGTACGCCATAGGCGCCACTTTCCAACCATATCCTCGCGGTGGCACTTCCAGGTGGATGTTCCAGGACGTGCACGAGGGAAGCCCGCCGGCAATCGGCGATATTCAGCCCGGCGACCTCTTGCTCGAAATCGATCAAAAACCGATTACGCCCCCTGAATTGCCGACGTTTCGTTTGGGGGGGATGTGCGAAATTCGGGTCGAGAAGTTGAGTCCCCTTGCCCAAGGCCAAATTGCACCCGATCAACCGCCCGCGGCTTGTGTCATGGTCGAAGCCAGAGCCTGGGATCGGGTATTTGAAAGTGGCCGGTTTCCCCGGCCAAGTCGGAATAGACGTGGCGCGCGAAATCGACCATGGCATTTCCGAGCTGCGAGATTGCAACCGACTGATCGTTGACTTGCGAGGGAATCCCGGCGGTGGGGCGGGCGGCCTGAGGCTGATGAGCTACCTGACACCCGCCAAACTCCCCGTCGGTTACAGCCTGAGCCGAAAGCGTGCCGAGAAGGGTTACCGCAAGGAGACACTTCCCCGATTCGGGAAAATCCCTTCGCGCAAAATCGAGCTCTTCGGCCTTGCTTTTCGATACGCATTCGCAGACAAGTCCATTGTCATGGTCACCGAGGGCCTTGGCCCACAACCGTTTCACGGCCGGATCGTTCTGCTGGTGAACCAGCACACTGCGAGCGCCGCGGAAACGATTACGGGATTCGCCAGAGAGAATCGGCTGGCGATCATTGTCGGAACGAAGACGCCGGGCCAAGTCTTGGGCGGAATGGGATTCAAGGTCGGTCACGGATTCGTTCTCCGCATCCCCGTCATGACCTTCCACACTTGGAAGGGGGACTCGCTTGAAGGAAAGGGTGTCGAGCCCGACCACGTTGTGGAGCTCTCCCGCGATGCGCTTCGCTCAGGCCGGGACAATCAACTCGAGAAGGCGGTGGAGGTAGCCCGCGCTCTCTGATTGTTAACACATTGCCTGCGATCGGGCGATCTTCAAGCCGATGTCGCGCGTCGGAAGGTGCTATAGTGCGCCCTCCACGCCTTCCTGGCCAGCAGGAGCGAATTCCCCCGAGATTTGCCGATTCCCCCGCCCGGCACTTTGGGCACAGTACTTTGGTGTCATTGACAGCTTGACTCCCTTCCGTTACCAAGTAAGGGGAACCGCGGGAATCCGAAACAAGGGTGTGCACGCTTAAGCAGCTCTTTTGTATCGCTCGCTGGAGCCAGTAGGGAATGCTGAAACGATGGTCGCAATGAAATGATTGCAGCACTGATTTTGGTTCTTTCGATCGCCGCCTTTATCAAGTTCTTCCTGTACTACACGCGGGCGGTCATTGTTGCCTCCCGCGAGCATCAGATCTCAGAGACCGTTCACGAGATTACGGGCATCGCGGGTGAGATTGAAGCCACGCAGTTCCAGCGTTTGGTACAGCTAATCGAAATCTGTCCAGCGAGAAACGACGGGCTGGGTATTCGGGCGGTGCGGGTGTACTTCGGCGGGCTGAACCATTTACTAGGCCTCGTCGAATGGCTGCCAAACCGCATCGTTTCGAAGATCGCCGCGTGGATTGAGCGAGAGCGGGCGGCCTGCGTTTACTTCGCTGCGGTTGCGCTCGATCAGCGAATGGCTTACAGCCGAACCCTTTTCTCCAACCACATGGTGTCTTGAATTTGGCCAAAGCGAGAAATCCTTTCGAAGTGACGGTGGCCAGCCGACGACGGATTACTTCACGACCAAAGGATAGGATCGACCCTGTTTCCCCGGTTTTGCGATGATCAGCAAATAGGTGCCAGGATTCACTCTTGACACGTCAAGCTGAGCCGTCAGGACAGTCATTCCATTCGCAATGCCCGCGGTGCCGATTGCGTTGACAAGGGGTTTTTCGAGAACTGAAGACACTTGAATCTTGTAATTACCCGCTTTGCTTTGGGCCGGCAGCAAAATTGTCAATTGAAGCTTACGACGCGGAAACTGGATCGGGCCGCCGCTCCCGGATGGGGCTTGACCATTCCGGAAAACCACCCAGTGCCTCAGGTCGAGAGTCATTTTTTCGTAGGGCAATACAGTCGCCAGCTGTGGCTGCCCGGCGGTCTGCCGAAATGGCTTGGTTTTCCACAACCAGATGCCAGCAATCGCCAAGATGAATACAGCAGCGGCTGCGAGCGTTAGGAAGAGCGTTTTGCGTCTTTCGGCTTGCTTCCTGAAGGCCTCGTAGTCAATGAAGCACGGCGAACAAGTCCCGACGTGCAGAATCCACCCTTGCGCGTCTTTCAAATCCACCCGCTTTGCGGCAAGAGCCCTTAGCGCATCTGATCCGGGACACCCCACACGCTCCGGATTGGGGTATCCGCCGTCGAGCAGAACCCTCCGGCTGGCTTCAACCAGTCGTTCCTCTTCTCGCTTGGGAAGCAAATTCGCGGGTCTTGATTGCCGCATCATCCTGACCTCCCTGGTTCGGGGGGCGGGTGCGCCTTGGGGCGGTGTCGACCGAGCAGACGCTTGCGGGCTTTCTCCAGGCCTCGATGGAATTCAACTTGCGCCGCATTTGCACTGATACCGAACAGCTTTCCAATAGCGTCCCACGACCAATCCATTGCCTGGAGAGTACAGAAGCATCGGGTCTTTTCGCTCATGAGTCCCGCCGACTCTTTGAAAAGCAACTCGTTCTCCAGGCGGGTGACCGAGCTTGAATCCCGCGCACTGGGAAACACACTCAAGTCGTTGAGTGAACCCACGTATACGATTCTGGGCTCCCTTCCCGCACTTCTGTTTAGCCTGTGAGCCACAGCCCAGAACACATAATCATCTAGGTTCCTAATCCGCATCCGCATCTGCGGGTGGCGCTCCATTGTGCAGGAAAGGGAGTGGACCGCTCGTTCCAATTCATCGGCGGCGGTTGATCCATCCAAGCCCAAACGCCTCGCGTAAGCAAGCACACGCTTCCAGTTCCGCTCCGCCGCGGCGATGAGGTCCGCAGCGATAGGCTTGCCCTGCGTGTCCTGGGGCGGAATCCACAAGACTGGATCGCCTTCAGTCTGCCCTGGCATGGGACGCACAACCTCGCCTCAGTGCCCTTTCGTCAGTGATCCGGCTCAGCCCGGCACACGGCATTTGCCATGGCTCCCTATTTATAAGAAGGCTGAAAATGACGGAAACCTTACAGGAAATTTGTGCCTTGCCCCGGACAGCCTCGTTTCCGGGCGAGCTCTCCGTGCCCCCGCACCACAACGTACTGGCGCAAGAGAATTGTGTAAGTTTTACCCGGTTTTTTGCCTTCCTGTTATTGGGGACAACTACAGCGGCGCGAGAAGGCATGTTGCGCACCATCCGGCCCTAACGATGAAATCGACCGAATCCACGAACACACGCCTCCCCATGGTAATACGGGCACACTCGGGATTCTCTCGTTCGGGTGAGCGAGGTGTAGTGGGATGGTTCACCCCTTTCTGGCGGTGTCAGATCCTCCCCCCACCGCGAAGCAGGACATCCGGCGAGTTTGCGCCGCTTCCAGAACTAGCCGCTCAAGAGGAGTGTGGCTGAGGACAAGGGTGGAATGCCCCAAGACGATTGTGGCGGCAGTAGAGCTGTTCCGCGGCGGGGACGGGCGCCATGGCAGGGAGTTGGGACAACACGGCAGATGGCTATTCCTTCCGGTTTTTCACCCCGGAACAGGTGGACCAAATCCTGCGCGACGGCGTGAGGCGCGGCCGAGCAGGCACCCGTGCGGCTATCGAGCGGATTCTGAAACACGAAATAGGACTGAAGAGAGCACGGCTCTGGCAGCGAATACAGCAATTGAAGCATCCCCCTTGTGAGGTGCCGTATCGGCATGCGACCTGGACCGAAGCCGATGACCGGCTCTTGCGGGAGGGTTATGAGAAAGGGTGGTCAGGGAAGCGAGCAGCGGTTCGCGAACTGCTGAGGCGGCATCCCGACTGGCGGCCTCATGTAATTTGGAAGCGGGCGGCCAAGCTGGGGCTCGCCCAGAAGCGCTCAAAGCGGGGCCAAGAGCGCTCGCGGCAGCCGTGGTCCGAACACGACGATCAGATTCTCCTCAAACACACGGGTTACAGGGAGGTTCGCGTGATCGGCAAAATACTACACCGCTCAACTGATGCCGTCCGGTCGCGTCTCTGGGTCCTGGGCAAGAGCAGCCGAGTTCATCACGAAGCCTATTCGCGGCGAGCTCTCGCCAAAGAGCTACATCTCAGTGCCCGGACCATCCAGCGGCTGATCATTCAAGGTTTTTTGGAAGTTCGGGATCCTCGCATTACGAGAAAATCGCTTGATGATTTGCGGCTATCGGGTCGCTTGCAAGGCATGCGCGGAGATGGTGCATCTTTAGCGGCGGCTCCATCGTCAGGATCGGAAGATCCAGGGGGAAAGGCACCTTGCGGAAGAGTTTTCCGGCCAGGCATCGGTCGCAAGCCTGTAACACCGCCCAAGCCTTCACGCGCCACGCGCGTATGGGCTGAAGCGGCCTCGGCACTCAACCTGAGTCTTGAGGTTATCGAACAACTGATCGCCCAGGGAACCCTGAAAATGTACGATCCCACGATCCCCGAAAAATCGCTT
>JAJYJL010000423.1 GCA_021789565.1 Acidobacteriota bacterium | reverse complement strand
AGCCGCGATAAGCCCATCGAACCTGTGGTCATCAAGCAGATTCGAATTGAAGAAATCAAATGAAGGATGAAGTGGGAAGAAAGCGTTACGAAGGATGAAGTGTGAAGGATGAAGGATGAAAGCAAACCAGAGCCTCCGCCGGCTGATATTAGAAAGCGATCCTTCCAATATGCACTCCGGGCGCTGAAACTCTATCGTTATCTGGCCGGCCAGAAAGATGGATCTGTTTGGCTGCTGGCAAAGCAGTATGTGCGGGCTGCAACTTCGATCGGCGCGAACTTGCAGGAGGCGTTATCCGGCGAGAGTCGCGCCGACTTCATTCACAAATACGCAGTTGCACAGAAAGAAGCGAGAGAAAGCCTTTACTGGCTCGAATTGATGGCTGAATCCGGGCTCGTCCCCCGAAGCAGACTTGATCCCCTAATTCAGGAAACAAATGAGCTTATTGCAATTTTGACAACAATCATCGTGAAGTCGAAGCGAAGCAAAAACTCCGGAGCCACAGAAGATTAGCGGCTTGCCCCGGCGGCTTTCTTCATCCTTCATCCTTCATCCTTCACACTTCATACTTCATTCATACTTCCTTCACACTTCATACTTCTTCAGACTCCGATGACTTCTACCAGTTCTTTGACGGCGTCGGCGGATTTTTGCAGCGCTGCCTGTTCTTCCACACTCAGCTTGATCTGGATGATCTCCTCGATCCCGTTCTTGCCAAGCTTGACGGGAACTCCGACAAACAGCCCGCTGATGCCGTACTCGCCTTCAAGGTAAGCGGCGCAGGGCAGAATTTTCTTACGGTCATAGAAGATGGCTTCCACCATTTCCACCGCCGCGGCTGATGGCGCGTAAAAAGCGCTTCCGGTTTTCAGATAATTCACAATTTCCGCTCCGCCCTTGCGCGTGCGGTCGATGATGGCGTCGAGCTTTTCTTTCGGCATCAGTTCGCCCACCGGAATGCCCGCCACGGTGGTGTAACGCGGGATAGGAACCATCGTGTCGCCGTGGCCGCCCAGCACAAATCCCTGCACGTTCTGCACCGACACGTTCAGGGCCTCGGCGATAAAAGTGCGATAGCGCGCGGTGTCCAGCACGCCTGCCATGCCAATCACGCGGTTCTTCGAAAATCCGCTCACCTTCAGCGCGGTCTGCGCCATGGCGTCCAGCGGATTGGTCACGATGATCAGGATGGCCTCGGGCGAAACCCTGGCCACCTTCTCGATGGTGCCCTTCACCACGTCATAATTGGCTTTCAGCAGATCGTCGCGGCTCATGCCGGGCTTGCGCGGGAAACCGGCCGTCATCACCACGACGTCTGAATTCGCAGTATCGGCAAAATCGTTGGTGCCTTTCACGCGAACGTCGTAACCCTCAATCGGGCCTGCTTCGAGCAGGTCAAGCGCCTTGCCTTGCGGCACGCCTTCCAGAATGTCGATCAACACCACGTCGCCAAGCTGCTTGTCAGCCAGGCGATGGGCACACGTGGCGCCAACATTGCCTGCGCCGATGACTGTAATCTTCTTGCGCATCTTCTTCCTCCTTCGGTATTTTCGAATGTCCAAGACGTCGGCGACCAGTGCGGTGCGGGAAAACATTGCCCACAACGTCATCCTGATTCCGCAGAGCGGGAGAAGGACCTGCTTTACGCGTTTTCAGAAAGTCACAGCAGATGCTTCGCTTCGCTCAGCATGACACGTCGCTGTTCGCAGCCTTCCCTACGCGGCGCCGGCCTTTACGGCTGCCATGTTTTCGATGATGGCTTCGGCAAACGCGGCGGTGCCAAGTTTCGTGATGCCTTCGAAGCCTTCCATCTTCATCAGCCGCTCCAGGTCGTAGGTTACCCGGTGCTGCTCGATGGTGGCGGCCAGCGACCGCTCGATCATCTCGCCGGCTTCCGGCCAGCCGATAAATTCAAACATCAGCGCAGCGGAACGGATGAGCGCGGCGGGATTAATCACGTCCTTGTCGGCGTATTTGGGGGCCGTGCCGTGCGTAGCCTCGAACACGCCGTAGCCGTCGCCGATGTTGGCGCCCGGCGCCAGGCCCAGCCCGCCGATCTGCGCCGCGCAGGCATCAGACAAATAGTCGCCGTTCAGGTTGGGTGTGCAGAGCACCTGGTATTCGTCGGCGCGGGTCAGAATCTGCTGGAAGATGGAATCGGCGATGCGGTCGTTCACCAGAACCATCTGCTTCCACTTCCCCTTGCCGTGCGTTGCATAGATCGAATCCAGGCACTCCTTGACCTCTTTGTAGATCTGCTGCTTGAAGGCATCGGTCGCCATCTCGAGCCCGGGCTCAACCATGGCTGCGTTCGCTTCAATCGAGAGATTGGGATCGTGGTCCTTGTTGCCGATAATCCAGCTTTCGCGTTCCGTCACGATCTTGTCGCGGAATTCTTTGCGCGCCAGTTGGTAGCCCCAGTCACGGAAAGCGCCTTCAGTGAACTTCATGATGTTGCCCTTGTGCACCAGGGTCACACGGTTGAGGCCGTGGTCAAGCGCGTGCTGGATGCCGCGCCGGACCAGCCGCTGGGTCCCCAGAATGGAAATGGGTTTGATGCCGATGCCGGAATCCGCCCGCACCTGCTTGTTGGCTTTTTCTTCGCGCAGCAGCGCGTTGACGAATTCGATGGCGCGGCGCGCCTGGTCCGTGCCTTCGCGCCATTCGATGCCCGCGTAGACGTCCTCGGTGTTTTCACGGAAGATGACCACGTTCATTTTGGTGGGGTTGCGCACCGGCGAGGGCACGCCGGGAATGTATTTCACCGGCCGCCAGCAGGCGTAAAGGTTCAGCAACTGGCGCAGCGCCACGTTCAGGCTGCGGATGCCGCCTCCCACCGGAGTGGTCAGCGGGCCCTTGATGGCGATGTGAAATTCCTTGATGGCGTCCAGCGTCCCCTGGGGCAGCCACTCGCCGAATTGCCGGAAGGCTTTTTCGCCCGCAAACACTTCAAACCAGGCCACGCGCCGCTTGCCGCCGTAACTCTTTTCCACTGCCGCATCGCACACGCGCTCGGTGGCCTTCCAGATGTCGCGGCCGGTGCCATCGCCCTCAATATAGGGAATAATGGGGTTGTCAGGGATCGTCAGTTTGCCGTCGCTAAAGCTGATGGCTTTGCCGTTCTCGGGAACGGGGACTCCATTATACAGTTTCATACCTGAAGAATCCTCTCAGTTAGGTTTTTGTAAACATTCCACGCCTGCCGGGTGCAAAAAGGCAGGCGAGCGCACCACCCGATGCGTTGATGACTTAAAGCAAGATTTGACCGCGCCCTGCGGGTGGAACCGCCCTGAATGCGCGACCGCCGCGATCAGGTCTCCCGCAGAAAATTCCGAAGCACGGCAGGCAGGATGCCACCGTTGCGGTAGTAAGTAACTTCGATCTCGGAATCCAGGCGGACAGTTGCCTTGAAGCTCTTCTTTGTGCCGTCCGAACCCACAGCGGTGACGCTAATCTTCGAGCGCGGCTGGATGTGTTCGCCAAGCCCGGTAATATCAAACACCTCTTCTCCGGTCAGCCCGAGTGAAGCCACGCTCTGGCCCTGCTGGAACTCGAGGGGCAGAACGCCCATGCCCACCAGGTTTCCGCGATGGATGCGCTCATAGCTTTCCGCAATAACCGCTTTCACGCCCAGCAGCAAGGTGCCTTTGGCGGCCCAGTCCCGCGATGAGCCGGAGCCGTATTCCTTGCCGGCCAGCACCACCAGCGGCACGCCCTCTTCCCGGTATTTGGTGGCGGCGTCGTAAATTGACATCTGCCGGCGCTCCGGGAAGTGGACAGTGTAGCCGCCTTCCTTGCCGGGGACAAGCTGGTTCCGCAGCCGGATGTTGGCAAACGTTCCCCGAACCATCACGCGGTCATTGCCGCGCCGCGAGCCGAAGGAGTTGAAGTCAATTTTCTTCAGGCCGCGCTCCATCAGGTAGCGGCCGGCCGGGCCATCTTCCGGAATGTCGCCGGCGGGTGAAATGTGGTCGGTGGTGATGGAATCGCCCAGCAGCGCCAGCACGCGCGCCCCGCGAATGTCCTCGCCGGGCGGGACCTCCATCGTCATCTCGGTAAAGAACGGCGGCTCCTGGATGTAGGTTGAATCTTCCCGCCAGGGATAAAGCGCTCCGCCGGCCACCGGGATAGCGTTCCAGGTGGGGTTGCCGTTCCAGACGTTTCCGTATACCTCGCGGAACATTTCCGGCCGGATCGCCTTGTTCATGGCGTCTACAACTTCCTCGCGCGTCGGCCAGATTTCCCGCAGGTAGACGGGCTTGCCCGCCTTGTCCTTTCCGAGCGGCTCATTCGGCAGGTCGATATCCACCGTTCCCGCCAGCGCATAGGCCACCACCAGCGGCGGAGAGGCCAGATAGTTGGCGCGGACCTGCGGATGCACGCGGCCTTCAAAGTTGCGGTTGCCTGAAAGCACTGCGGCTGCCACCAGATCGTTCTCGGTGACGGCCTTTGAAACTTCCGGCGGCAGTGGGCCGCTGTTGCCGATGCAGGTGGTGCAGCCGTAACCCACAAGATCAAAGTGGATTTTCTCCAGAGGCTCCAGGAGTCCGGCGGCTGTCAGGTATTCGGTCACCACCTTCGATCCGGGCGCCAGGCTGGTTTTCACATAGGGTGGAACGCTCAGCCCGCGCTCAACCGCTTTTTTCGCCACCAGGCCTGCCGCCAGCATCACTGAAGGATTCGACGTGTTGGTACACGACGTGATGGCGGCAATCACCACTGCGCCGTGTCCCACTTTGGCGCTGGTTCCATTAAAGCCGATGGTTGCGGTGCGGCCCACGGCGTCGGGCGCGAGGCCAATGCCGCGCTCTTTGGTTGGAGCAGTCAGAGCCTTATGGAAGGCGCTTTTCATGTTTGAAAGCGCAATGCGGTCCTGCGGGCGCTTCGGCCCGGCCAGGCTGGGCTCAACCGTTTCAAGCTGCAGTTCCAGGGCGTCGGTGTATTCAGGATCGGGCGTCCCGGGGTTGTGGAAGATTCCCTGCTCTTTGGTGTAGCGCTCCACGCGGTCCACTTCCTCGTCGGTGCGCCCGGTCTGGCGCAGGTAGCGCAGCGTTTCCGCATCCACGGGGAAGAAGCCCATCGTCGCGCCGTATTCGGGCGACATGTTGCTGATGGTGGCGCGGTCAGGCAGGGTCATTTGCGAGAGCCCGTCGCCGAAGAACTCCACAAACTTGTCCACCACGCCACTGGCCCGCAACATCTGGGTGACGGTCAAAACCAGATCGGTGGCGGTGACGCCTTCGCTCAGCCGGCCTTTGAGTTTGAAGCCGATCACCTGCGGCGTAAGGAAGTAAACAGGCTGGCCCAGCATGGCCGCTTCGGCCTCGATGCCGCCTACGCCCCAGCCCAACACGCCCAGGCCGTTGATCATGGTGGTGTGCGAATCCGTGCCCACCAGCGTGTCGGGGTAAAGGACCGTTTCGCCGTTCTGCCGTCCAGCCAGCACCACCTTGGCCAGATACTCCAGATTCACCTGGTGGACAATGCCCGTGGCCGGAGGCACTACGCGGAAATTGTCAAAAGCCTGCTGGCCCCACCGCAGAAACTCATAGCGCTCGCGATTGCGCTTGAATTCGATTTCCGCGTTCTTCTGCAGGGCCGTGGTGATTCCGAAAACGTCCACCTGCACCGAGTGGTCAATCACCAGGTCAACGGGCACCAGCGGGTTGATTTTTGCCGGATCGCCGCCCAGCCGTTGCATGGCCGAGCGCAGAGCCGCCAGGTCCACCACCGCGGGAACGCCCGTAAAATCCTGCAGAATCACCCGCGCAGGCTTGAAAGGCACCTCCTGGCGGGAGGTTGACTTGGCGCTCCAGCCGGCCAGCGCCGCCACATCGCTTTCCTTGATCAGCGTGCCGTCGCAGTTGCGCAGCACAGCTTCCAGCAGCACTTTGATGGAAAAGGGGAGCTTTGAAACGCTTCCCAGACCAGCCTTTTCAAGAGCATCCAGACGGAAAATAGTGGCGCGGCCACTCGCAGTTTCCAGTGACGCACGGGAATTGAACGGATTGTTAGCCATATTGCCAGTCACCTCTGGATGTCGCGGAAAACTCTTTATATTATCAGGAAATAGGCGCGATGACGACCCCCTTTTCTGAGGCAACCGCGGCCCTGCGTCCGCCAGTCGTGGGGTAGGACTCCGAAAGGACCCGTCTGTTGATGCAGAGCCTTTTTCTTATTGCGCGGGTTGGCTTGATGCAGGCAGCGCCCAGGCGTAGAGGACGCTGTCGACTGCGGTCAGGAGGTATTGCCGGCCGTCAAGTTCGTAGGTCATGGGGCAACCGGTCAGGCGTCCACCGGCGTAGACGTGCCAGAGAGATTTTCCGGTTGCGGGATCCAGCGCTTCAAGATCGCCCGAAAGGTCGCCCGTGATCAACAAGCGTCCCGCCGTGGTCAGGATCCCCGAACCATTTTCACCGTAGCCGATCACTGGAGGGCTGTCATGCCGCCAGCGGATCTTGCCGGTCCTGTAATCAATCGCCAGCAACTGGGCCTGCGACCACAGCGGGCTCACCACGGCGCCCTGGTGTTGGGACTCGGTAGCCTTTGAGCCGGTCCTCGTCAGGTAGCTGATAAAGGTATCGCGGTAGCCATTCACATATAACAGACCCGTCGTCGGGTCAAAGCTGGGAGCCCACCAGTTGGTCCCCATGCCGTCCAGGAAGGTTCCTGAGATTTGCGGCTGCTTCTTCAGATTGGGAATCGGCTCGCCGCGCTTGTTCAGTCCCAATGACCAGTTCTGGGGGCCGTAGGGCACGCTCAGCAGGTTTTCTCCGGTTGCGCGGTCCAGCAGAAAAAAGTATCCGTTGCGGCTTGCCTGCGCCAGCAGCTTGCGCGGCTTGCCCTGGAAATCCGCGTCAAAGATGATGGGCGTCTCATTGGCGTCGCGGTCTTCCGTGTCGTGCGGCGAAGCCTGGAAGTACCAGGCCATTTTGCCGGTGTCCGGATTGATGGCCACAATCGAGCAGGTGTAAAGGTTCGCGCCGGGGCGCACCTGGCCGGCCATAACAGGGTGCGGATTT
>JAJYJL010000422.1 GCA_021789565.1 Acidobacteriota bacterium | reverse complement strand
GATGCCGCCGCCGGTATTGCCATATTCGGCAGAGTAGCTGGACATTTGGACGTTGAACTCGCCTATCGAATCCGTGGAAGGACTGAACTCCGTCAGGCCTCCACCGTTCATGTCGTAGCGGCCAATCGAGACACCGTCGATCATGATATCCGCACTGAAAAGTTGGCCACCGCTGAGCGATCCGGCGTACGAGCCGCCAACGGTTCCAGGCAGACTGGAGAAAATAAATGATTGTAGTTGGCGGCCGCCGTCATCGAGCGCGATCGGCAGAGTCGCAAATTCTTTTGGACTCATCGAGGTGCTGATCATGGCGCTGTCCGGGGTCAAAAGGGGTGGCGCCGCGGTGACCGTGACCGCTTGTTTCAACTGACCAACCTCGAGAGTAATGTCATGGGTAACAACCTGGGCAACAGGCACGATTACATTATCTACAATCGCACTCTTGAAACCCTCTTTGGTGGTTTCTATGCGATACGTGCCTGGAGGAACGGAAATCCGGTAATAGCCGGCGCTGGAACTGCTGATCTTGCGCGCGACCGCAGTGTCAATCTGTGTGATGGTAATGGAAGCATCCGGAATCACTGCGCTGGTGGTGTCAGTGATAGTTCCAGTGATCGTGCCTAGCGCGCCTTGAGCAAAGGCGCCCGCTGGAGCTAGAAAACAGAATAAGGTAGCCAGGACTGCTACCTGCCGTTTCAGCATAGACCTCTCCTTTCGGTTTTGGAGGTGCCAAATGTGACCCGACGGAAGCAAAAGAATGGCGAATCGCCAAAAAGACACCCTAGGGTCTCCGACAATTCGTTATTCAGCTCTCAAACCCTGAAACGTCCCGTGGTCTGGTCCGCAAATGAACGCAGTGGGCCGCCTGGGTTGAAAAGTGGGCAGGAATTATAACGATGTAGCGTAACTACCTAAACGTGAGAAACATCTCACAGCGAAATGATATTGTCAATAGTTTTCTTAAGTTCGAAGCAACTCGATGCATAAGGAAAGGGATTGCGAGATGAAAGGCGAACGCAAAGCGAAGCCTGTTGGGCGCATCATTCGGGTCTCAACTCCTAAGAATTCAATGTCTAACGAACGACTGTGAAGGTTGTGAAACACGTCTGATGAGTGTACGGTTCGCGCACGGTGACCTGCCACTTTCCCGGCTGATCGTTTAATGCCAGCGCGATGCTGAACCGGGCATGGCCATCAGTGAGCGACAGGTTTGTGCCGTAATAGGGCAGAACCTTACCGCTCGGATTGCGCACATCCACGTGTATAGCTTCAGGGAAGTCGTTTTGTCCGCCGGGCATGACCATTCGAATACGGAAGGCCGCGGTGCCACCGGCTTTGACTTGCAGATCATCTTGCGTTGTTCCCATCGCGCTGATGCTGAGCTTGCCTACGGGTCTCGGCGTTACCGCGAGGAAAAGCGGGGCGCCGTTCACGAGCGTCCCGTTAACGCTGGAAACATCACCCACCAGGCGATGCTCGCGCATGTTGTAAACATAGCGCTCAGAAGGCAATTGGACCGTCACCGGCCCGATGTCCTTGCATCCAACGCCGGGAAGAACCACCAGGTAACGAACTTCGCCTTTTCTGTAGCCGACAATCTCCGAACAGCCGATGCGCTGACCGTCAGGCTTTCGCACATCCGCAACGGGGTCCGCCCCGGCTTCGGCCAGGTAATGCGCCAGCAGTCTCAGCATGGGACCGTTTGTCCCTGCGTTCCGGAGCTCTCCGTAATTGCTGAACCAGAAATTCAGTGTGACGGCCCGACCCGCGCCAAAAGAGTTCTGAATCAGATAAGGCGTGCCTTCCTCGAAAAGCTCAGCATGCCCGGAAGTCACTTTCAAATTCGGCTCCGCGGGTACAATTACCGGGCTGACTTCATTGCCGGCCCACGTCGCGTGGAGCGTTACCGGTTCCTGGACACTTGCCTCTGCCCGCGCGTCTTCATGCCGGACTCCCAGCACGTCATCGAGAAGCCCGCTCCCTTCCCAGCGGGCGTGGCCGTCCATCAGGCCGGTCTGCCCGTCCGCGATCAGCAGGCCGCCGCGAAGAACGAATTCCCGGATGGCGGTAACTTCCGGTTTTGAAAGCGCAATCGAATCCGGCAGGACAAGTACTTTGTAGTTTGTCAGACTGCCCTTGTCGATCTGTTCGGTGGTTAGAAAGTCATACTGAAATCCGGCGTCTCGCAGCGCCTGGAGCCAGTTTGTGCGGTTCTGGTGGAACCGCTTGAGATTCTTGGAGGTCTTGTCGCCGTCGGTCACCTCATTGGGCTCAATATACCCGTCGGTGATCCAGTGGCTGCGAACGCTGAGCAGCGAATAGTGAACGGCAATGCCGCAATTCTCGCGCTTTGCATGGCGCAGTAGCAGGGCCAGTCCTTCGTTGCGAAATTCGTTGGTCAGTGAACTCAGGTCGCGTCCCTGTTGTGTCAAGCTCAGGTCAGCATTCAGCGCAGTGTATTGCCAGAAGAGCGATGCACCTAATTGCCCTGCCAGCAACCGGTGCCGCAATTCGGCGCCAAAGCTCTCATACCCCGTGAAGCCCGTCATGATCTGTCCGGCATGGATCGAGCGGTGAAGGTCGTCCTGATCGTCCTCGGAATAAGGCTGCAGGTAGCCGACCACATGGTCCAGCAAATACCAATTGACCGCATTCGAGGGGCCGGGCGCCTGAGTGCCGGAGATGCTGGGTAGGCCGCCGGGGTCCTGCTCCTTAACCGTATCGGCCGCAACCTGCATAGCACGTGCAAACACCTGCTCCATAAATGTGCGATGGTCCATCCAGCCGGCATAATTTCCCTTGCCCTGCGCCTGGGAAGTAGTCAGCGGCATGACTTCCTCCCAGGACTTATAATTCGTCTCCCACTCGTTATTCAGCGCCTCCAGGCTTGAATACTGGCCACGAAGCCAGGTCCGAAACACCGTGAGCGTTGGTTGCGACCACGAAAAGTCCAGTGGGTCGCCGTAGGCGGTCAACGAAGATTCGTCAGCCAGGTAATAAGCCAGCGGTGCGTAGGGCTTGAATTCCTTCAATGAGTCGGTAATGGTGCCGCGCAGCTTGTCCAGCCATTCATGGCTCGAAAGGTCCGGCTCGCGGATGAGATACTTTGTATCATGAGTTTGCAGGTATGCATCCTTCTGTTCCAGATACGGCTTGCGACGGTACCAATAGACGCCAAAACCGGGAGCGTGGACTTCGGAAATCAGTCTGAAATTGTCCCGCGGGTTCGCCGCCACTGTCACGCCAATCTTTTGGAATTGCGATTCTAGTGTTGGGGTCCAAGGCTCATATGACGGCGGACCGTACCAAGGCAGAATCAGTTCATACGCTCCGAACTTTCGGTTGAGGCTGACAAAATCAACTCGCGTCTGTGCCTGATCGATCTTGGTTTGTTTGCCTGGATCGCCGCGGAGTAAAGCAGCGCGCACCCATCCGATGTTAGTGGTGTAATTTCCCACCGGCAACGTTGCCTGAACCGTCCCGCCACTGCCCGCCGAAGCCGCGACAGTCGCGGAGCCAATCAACCTGTGGCGATTGTCAAGCATGTCAATGCGGACGTTTGCCGGCTCGCTTCCCTCGATCCGGACGGTGGCGTGCAACCGGTCACCGAGCGCGTAAAATTTTCTATCCGTATCGATGGTAAGAATCTTGTCCGGCTGAGGCAGAGTGAAGGACACTGATCCCCAGGCGTAGTGCTTGCCATCGGAGGAAATGATGACGTCAACGTAATTGCGGCCGGCGGAAACCGCGCCGGGCAAGTTCAGCGCAATCCTGTTTTGACCGTGCTTCAAGCGCACCGGCTTATTGACACCCCCCGCGTCATCACCCCATTGGCTGACCATCCTGACCGAGAGATTTGCGGCCAGGACCTTAGCGCGATTCTCAACCTGGATAGATAGTGTCCATTTGCCGTATTTTGAATTCTCCACGCGCATTGGTAGAAGATCAATCTGAGGATTATCTCGCGCCGCCCAGAGTATGGACCTGCCGAGCATCGAATAAAAATATTCCCACCAGTGATCGTCCTGCTTGCCCAGAAAGGTCCAGTCGATGTCGGGCGAAAGCCCGTGGTTCATGTACCCGAGTGCCACGACTCTGCCCCTTCCGTAACTTTTTGTTGCCACGATAGGTTCGCCGTCCGGCCCCGCGACCAGCAGTTTCGAATCCTGCCCAAGGCGATATTTGTAGTGCTTCAGATAGTCGGTCGGGAAAGAATCAAAAGGAACGTTATTGGTGATAAAGCTCCGCGCAACCGCTTTCCACGCTCCGCCCGCAATGGCGCTAGGAAGAACGTGTAAATGGCCATAGCCGTCGAGTTGATCAGAAAGGCAATCGACCAGCGGCGAAATCTCCCACAGCTCTCCACCAGGGGCGACAGCGATATCAGGCGCGTGGATATTAAGCGGCGGTGTGACCTTCGGCTCGCCGGGCGCAGGAATCCCTGTGGTGGGATGAATCAGGACCAGTCCGGCGCCGTCGCGGACCCGGCGCATTACGGCGTCACGAACGTCTTGCGGAAGCCGGTTCCAGCCGAACAAGCTGGGCAGAACAATCACGTCATAATGCGTGCTGCTTGCAAGGTCTTCGGCCAGGTATTTATAGACCAGCTTATAGGTGCGTGCCTCGTAGTTGTTGCCGGTCCCTACTGTCCATGTGTTCACGTCCCAGGCAGTGTCAATCATCACTGTGTCATAAGTGATGGGAAATCGTTCCGCCAGTTCCACCAGCGTTCGCCCTTCACTCACGCTGGGCACCACCAGCGCGTGGACAGTCTCTCCACCCCAGGGCCGGGCCCAGGCGACATGCGGCGTCTCAACTCCCGCCGTAAACGGAGCATCAATTCTTTTTTCCGCCGCAGGCAAACCATCTGCCAATCCCAGTCTGCTTCCAACAATCCACCCTGCGCACACCGGAAGAATTAATCCGGCAAGGAGGCTCCATGCCAACAACACTGATCTTGGTTTTTTCATAGTCATCACCTGGCAGGACCACGAAGTTTGAGGTTCCGAGAAAACGCTGGGCGCAAAATGCTACCCATGGGCAGGCAACGGGAGCTTTGCACTCCCGATAAAACTCAGACACACCAAGAAGACCGAATATGAATTGATCCGACCCTTGACTCCGGCTTGCTTCATTTCAACACAGCCGCGAAGGTCGCGGTCGAGCCGGATTAATGTCAATTCAGTCCTCGCCGATGCTGCAAGTCACGCCGGCCGTTTTTGCTCAATGTAAAGAAGTTGCTGGTTGAATCTTTAATTGGCATGTGAAGCCCGATTCTGTAACGGAGGCTTTCCTTCTGCTCCGATCGCTATCCTATTAACATGCAAGCACACACCCTGTCAAACGGTTTGCTTTGGAAAAGCCGCACGGTGGACCTCGTCTGCTAGCGGGCCTCCGCGGCTACCATCGGACACTCGGCAGAGAGGACTTCGTCGCAGGATGGCGCCTCATGGAACAGCAGCGGGGCGGCCCGGAGCGGGAGGTCGCGTCTTCATGGTGCAACACGGAGGCATCGTGTCCATGATGGAAAACACCTTTGATTATTTGATGTGGCCCGGCTACTTTTTTGGAACAGGATATCAGGGAGGTTCTGGAATGGTTCCGACCCAGTGTCGCTGAGACCCCGATATCCACACGTGCAGCCACCCATCGCCCGCTGATCTGCGCGGCTCCGCCGCTCCCATTCGTCCAAAGACGACCGTCCGGTCCACGGAGTGAAATGGGATGAGGAGGCTCACGGTATTGGCACGATCAGCCGCTTTGCAGATGCCAAGGGGATGGTGATCCGTTGACGACAAGTTCGGTCCCTGCTGCGTAAGCTCTGGAGAATCCGTTGGGTTCCAATTTTGGAAAGTTGCTACGGCGCGGCTGTGATAGAAATGAGATAGAGGTTGAAGAAGATCCTGCCGAGTTGCACCACAAGAAAATGTGCAATTTGGTAGAAGAAGGTCAATGATGGAATTCGACGTAATCAGTTGATGTCCCCTGGTTTGGCAACGACTCTGGCAAGATTCGATAAATAGATTTTTGTGGTTTTCAACCAGGGGGTCAGGGGTTCGAATCCCCTCAGGCCCACCAATTCCTGCCATCATTTGTTGCCTGATGTGTGTTGCTGTAACTCTTCGCATTGACTCACCTGGCGACCGAAAACCTCATCCGGCGCGGTTCTTAAACCTTGCCGGCAGGGTGCCTTTTTAGTGTGACCGGGCACATGCTTTATGTTCAATGCTTCAACGCTTCGCGGTTAATACGGGTTAGAATTTCCATATGCCTGCCAAAACGCAGCCGCTTGCCTGGGCACACCCTCTTGTGCGTGACTGGTTTGTGGATTGCTTCGGTTCGCCCACCGAACCGCAGGAGCAGGGCTGGCCGCACATTGTGGCCGGAAGAGACGTTCTGATCTCCGCCCCGACGGGTTCGGGCAAGACCCTTGCAGCATTCCTTGCCTGTATAGACCGCTTGGTTCGCCAGGGACTTGAAGGCGTTCTTCCCGGACACGTAACGGTTCTTTACGTCTCCCCGTTGAAAGCACTCGGAAACGACATCCATAAGAACCTTGAGATTCCTTTGCTTGGAATCGTGGATCTTGCTGCGCGGTGCGGAATGGATCTGCCCCAAATTCGCACGGCGGTCCGCTCCGGTGACACGCTGCCCCCCGAACGCCGTGCCATGCTCAAGCATCCGCCGCAGATTCTGGTGACGACACCCGAGTCGCTTTACATCCTGCTGACTGCGGAAAAAAGCCGGGCAATTCTGCAACATGTTGAGACGGTGATCGTGGACGAAATCCACGCGGTGGCGGATGACAAGAGGGGCGCCCATCTGGCGCTCTCGCTTGAAAGGCTGGACGCGCTGGTGCAAGGCGCAAATCCAGGGCGCAGCCCCGCAGTCAGAATTGGGCTCTCCGCCACGCAGAATCCCATCGAAGAAGTAGCGCGATTCCTGGCTGGGTCGGAGCGGGCATTGCCTGTGGTTGTGGATGTGGGCAACCGGCGCTCGATGGACCTCGCGGTGGAAGTTCCCGCGGG
>JAJYJL010000421.1 GCA_021789565.1 Acidobacteriota bacterium | reverse complement strand
CTTTGAATCCCCTTTACTGCATCAGTCAGTGAGCTCTTGCATGCTTCAATGTTCTTCATCATGATTTCGATCATATTCGGCTCTTCCCAGGATCAGGTTTGGTCAATGTTTCGTCATCAAAGCGCCGCTCTCTTTTCCAAGCTGAAACATAATACCACCTGCGAGGTTCATAATTACAACCCGCCTAAGGAATTCTTTCCTTCTCCTGCGGCGGATGGCCAAGATCGACATTCTGTACAGAAAGCGGGGTCGTTTCAAGGTAAACATTCATTTTATACTTAATGTATGTGGCGCTGCTCTCAATCTCCGGATGGGTTTTGCAGCACGCGCTTTACTTCCAGACATCATCTATGCAATGTGACAGGTGGCGATAATGGATAATCCAGTTGAAATCAAAGTTCGCAATGAATTTGATGAGTGGGCGAAGGCCGGCCGCGGAGAGGAGATGGAGGACCACCATCTTCCCATCACGGAGCCTGTGCTGCCGATGATGGGCCTTAAGCCCAACGATCGCGTTCTGGACCTTGGATGCGGCAGCGGCTGGCTATCCCGCCGGATCGCCCGCCTTGTCCCCGAGGGCAGCGTGGTGGGCGTTGATATTGCCAGGGAAATGCTCCATCGTGCTCGTGCCGCGAGCAGCGGATATGCCAACCTCAACTTCATGGAGGGCGCCGCCGATAGAATTCCTTGTGATGACCGGTCCCTCGACAAAATCATTTCTATCGAGTCGGGGTATTACTGGCCGGACCCTGCGGCCAGTGTTCGGGAGATATTCCGGGTTCTTGATGCAGGTGGAAGCGCGTGGATCCTCATCAACTATTATCTTGAGAATCCGCACTCACACCAATGGGGGCCTATACTTGGTGTCCCAACGCGCCTGCTCTCAACCGAACAATGGATGCGGCTTTATCGCGACGCGGGGTTTGTGGATGTCAGGCACCGGCAGATCCCTGACCCGACCCCCGTTCCGGACCAATACTCCGGACGCTGGTTCCGGGATGCCAAACAGATGAGGGATTTTCACCAGGTGGGCGCCCTTCTGGTGCATGGATTCAGGCCTTGAGTCTGGTTGCTGTTGTAGGCAAAGCATTGTGGCCAGGGTTCAGCGCGCAAGCGCAACTTCATGCCCACCGTATGATGAGTCTGCTGGGCGGAGTCCCGAGTTGTTCGATGAATTGAACGGTTGGATCGGAAAGCATCGCCTTGTAGCCGGAGCGGTCCTGGCCGCCGTAAGTTTTGTTGTTTTTTCGGGTTCGCAGGCCAACGGTTTTGTTTACGACGACAATCCGCAAATCCTTCAGAACGCTTTTATCCTGAATTCCCAGCTCTGGAAGCAGATATTTACGGGTTCGGTCTGGTCCTTTCAGGGTGGTAAGACGAATTTTTACCGGCCAATGCAGTTTGCTTGTTACTGGATCTTGTACCGCATTGGCGGGCCTAATCCGGCAGTGTTCCACCTTCTGAATCTGGTGCTTTTCGCGCTGACGGCATGGATGGTGTATTGGCTGGGGCGGAAACTGCTCCGGAATGACGTTGTTGCAATTGCCGGCGCGTTACTGTGGGCGCTCCACCCTGTCCACGTTGAAGCTGTCGCGTGGATTTCCGCTCTCCCCGACGTTGCTTTTGCTTTTTTGACGCTGCTTGCGTTCCTATGGTTCCTGCACGCCGAGCAGGACGGACCGAAGCGCGCGCGGTGCCATGCGCTGGCGGCGCTCGCTTACTTTGTTGCACTCTTTTTCAAGGAGATGGCTCTCAGTTTTCCGCTTCTATTACTCACTTACTGGTTCTTCCTTGGCAAACCGGAAAGCTGGTGGCAGCGGGCGTTGCGCTGGTTGCCTTACGTGGCGGCCACCGTAGCTTATTTGGTTGTGCGGCATCAGACGCTGGGATACATCACGCAAGGCGGCCACATTTGGGAGATCACGCCGCGTGTTGCCGGCGCCGCTATCGGACTCCTGGGACAGAACACGAAAATTCTATTCTGGCCCGTCCACTTGAACGTCTTCCGAATGTTTTACCTGGGCCCCAGCTTGCGCTCGCCGTGGCCCTGGGTCACTTTGATTTGCATAGGAGCAACGTTATGGCTGCGCAAACGTGAGCCTCTGCCGGCCTTTCTGATCGCCTGGTGGCCGGCAACGCTGTTGCCGGTGCTCGACATCCGCCAGCTCAGTTTTCCGCTTCTGGCAGACCGTTTCCTCTATTTCCCCTCGATTGGCCCCTGTCTTGCCGTGGCTTATCTGTTGCTTGATTGGCTTCCGCGCAGGGTCCCGCGCGTCAGAATTGCCTATGCCGGTGCTTTTGCATTTGGCCTTGCAACATGTTTCTGCGCCGTCCAGACAGTGAAGGCCATTCCCCGCTGGCGTGACAACAATACCCTCATCCATTACTCGCTGAGCGTGTCGCCTGATTCGCCCTTGCTGCATATGGCGAGAGGAGTTGTGCTTGAATATGAGCGCGGCGATTTGAAAGGTGCGCTCAAGGAATACAACACAGCACGGCGGCTGAATCAGAAGAGTTCATGGCCATTAAACATGGACCGTGATTATTACCTGGCGGTTGGGCGGATCCTGTTGCGAACAGGGAACAAGCAGGAAGCGATTGAAGATTTTAAAAAGGCGCAGCGCTCGGCGCCCGACAGTTCGCAGCCGAGCGACGCGCTGGGTGCCGTTTATTTCCCGCAGGGTAATTACGCTACCGCCGCAGAATATTTTGGGCAGTCGGTTAAGGCAAATCCTCAGGACGTCACCGCACGTTTTTATCTGGGTACCTGCTGGATGAAGCTTGGCAAGTACCGTCTGGCTGCTGCCGAGTTCCACGCTGCGCGCGAGGTGGCTCCTGACTACTGGCAAGCCTACCAGGGTGAGGCCAATGCCCTGGAGGCAATGGGAGAGGCTGCGGCCGCTGAGAAGGTCCGCAACGAAATCAAGAAACAATAGGTTCGGCAGGAGGCGGGCCGTGATCTTCCGACACAACAGTTACTTGAATTATGGTGGAAGTTTCTTCTCTGGCGGTATAATGAGGACCGAAAACAGGTGGTTGAGACTGAAACCTGTGTCGTGGGGCTGCCCGGTGAAAGATCGCTTCCGCCGGGATTTGTGAAGTAGGCGGTATTTTGACTGGGAACCGGCCCAGACGCCTGCAGAATATTCTGAAGACTAATTTGACAATCGAAGCAGACGGAGAGTGACTCTCTGTGATCGAAAATGGGGGAGCTATGGCTGAATTTGTGACAGTGGCAAAGTTGTCTGAACTGGATCCCGGAATTGCGAAAGCAGTGGAGGTCAACGGGAAGTCAATTGCCCTTTACAATGTGAACGGAACGGTTTATGCCACCGATAATTCCTGCCTTCATCAGGGTGGGCCGTTGGGAGAGGGTATGCTGGAGGGCGATGTTGTGACGTGCCCCTGGCACATGTGGCAATATGACGTCCGCACCGGTGAAAACCTGGAAGACAGCCTGCTGAAGCTGGAGACTTATCCCGTCCAGGTCGAAGGCGAGGACATCAAGGTTGCCATCTGACCTGTTCCGGTCCGGAGAGTGCGTTTGCCTGCCAACAGGATTCTACGTGCCGGTCGAAATTTGAAGCGGTAGAGCATAATTCCTTTGAGTGGGCCTGACCCGTCAACAGGTTCCTCGCGTGCGTATTCAGCGGGCAAAACGGGAGATGTTCGTACCCGACCTGATCTGCCATGAGGCTTGCGGCGACAGGATGAAGATTATTGACCTGACGCATACCCTGGAAGCCGGCTCACCTTACTGGCCGGAAAAGGCGCCGGGAAGCCCGTTCCATACCATTGTCGCAACGACCCACGGGGAAGACGGAAATTTCACCCTCAACTTCGCAATGCCGGAACATTTCGGCACGCACCTGGACGCTCCGCTGCACTTTGTGCCGAACCGGGAGAGCGTCGATCAAATTCCGGTCGAGAGGTTTTTCGCTCCTGCTGTGGTGATTGATGTCAGTTCCGCAGTTGGGCTGGATGCCGACTATCGCGTGACGGTGCAGGACATCGAGCGCTGGATCGATGGGCACGGGGCGATACCCTCCGGAGCATTGGTATTCTTCCGTACCGGATGGGCAGCGCGGTGGCCATCGCAAGAGAGGTACATGAACGCTGATGCCGATGGAGTTCTGCACTTTCCCGGGCTGTCACTGGCGGCGGCAAGTTTTCTGTTGGACCACGCGCAACCTGTGGGGATCGGCATTGATACGGCCAGCGTCGATTACGGTCCGTCCAGGGATTGTCCGGTGCATAACCTTACGTTGCCTGTCGGAATCTACCACTTGGAGAACGTTGCCAACCTTGACCGGCTGCCTGCAACCGGCTTCAACGTTATCGCTCTGCCGCTCAAGCTGGGCGGTGGGTCCGGGGCGCCTGCGCGGGTTGTCGCGCTCATTCCATCCGAATCTGAAATAGATTAATAAACGGTATGCCTGAACTTCCCGAAGTTGAGACGGTTTCGCGTGGCCTGCGCAAACGCGCGCTGGGCCGGCGTATTGTTGCAGTTAAAGTCCTTCACACAGGCATCATCACCGGAGACGCGGAAGAGTTTATTCGCCAGACGGAAGGAAGAACCATTGCCGCCGTTCAGCGCAAAGGCAAGGTGCTGGCAGTAGAACTGGCCGGCGCAAAACAGGGGGAACCCGCCCATTTGATTCTCCGCCTGGGGATGACGGGGCAGGTAACGATCCAGCCACTCGGCGACCCCTTGGAGCCGCACACACATGTTCGGATGGTTTTTGAGGGCGGGAACGAGGAGTTGCGTTTCCGTGACGTCCGCCGGTTTGGCCGATTGCGCTGCTGCACGAGCAAAGAACTCGATGCGCTGTTCAACGGCCTGGGGCCGGATGCGCAGCAGGCGACAGAAGCACAATTCCTGCGCGCAAGGCGCGGGCGCCGCGGAGCGATCAAGAGCTGGCTTCTCAACCAGCAGGGTGTTTCCGGCCTTGGGAATATTTATGCAGACGAGGCGCTCTTTGAAGCCGGCATCCATCCGCTTGCCCAGCCGGAACACATTTCCTCCGATTCCGCACGGCGCCTTTACCGGGCCGTTCAGAAAGTGCTTAAACGGGCCGTCAACCTTCAGGGAACCACTTTTCGCGACTACGTTGATATTGAAGGAAGGCCTGGGAATTATCTCCAGCGATTGCGGGTTTACCAGAAAACCGGCGAGCACTGCCCACGGTGTGGGACGCCTATCCGACGTATCGTGATCGCCGGTCGCAGCAGCCACTTCTGCCCGAATTGCCAGCGGCGCCCCAGGCGAGTGGCCAAAACGCGGGGCCCGAAAAAGGCATCATCCAAGCTTTCCTGAACAACTCCTGTGCTCCAGGATTTCAAAACGGAATCCGCGTGGGCCTGTGCGATGCCCGACTTGCTAAAAACCCCTTGTCATTAACACGCTCATCCGTTATCGTAGCCAACTCTGCTGGAATGCTCCGAGGGCGACCATGTTGTTTAAAACATTCAGCGCGGCGACATACGGAATTGATGCTTATCTGGTTGAGGTGGAAGTAGACATCTCCGCTGGCAAGTCGGATTTCACCACCGTTGGTCTGCCCGATGCCGCTGTCCGCGAAAGCCGTGAGCGCATCAGGGCGGCCATCAAGAATTGCGGCCTCGAATATCCTTTCCAGACCATTACCGTGAATCTCGCGCCTGCCGACGTCAAGAAGGAAGGCTCGGGTTTTGACCTGCCGATTGCGCTAGGCATCCTGGGCGCCAACAGCGGCGCTCTGCTGAACAACCATTTGAAGAATTACATTTTCCTTGGAGAACTCTCGCTTGACGGGGGAATTCGGCCTGTCAAGGGCGCCCTCTCGATTGCAGCCATGGCCAAGCAGAAGGGCGTCCGCACGCTTGTGGTGCCGGTAGAGAATGCTCCGGAGGCGGCGGTGGTGGGCGATGTTCATGTCTACGGCATGCGGTCGCTGCCGGAAGTTATTGATTTGATCAACGGCGCGCGCGAATTCAGTCCGACACGAGTTAACACCGCAGAGATGCTGGACCAGGCCAGCAAATACAACGCGGACTTTCACGACGTCAAAGGCCAGATGCACGCCAAGCGCGCCATTGAAGTGGCTACCGCCGGCGGTCACAACATTCTGATGATTGGACCGCCCGGGGCTGGCAAGACGATGTTAGCCAAGCGCATCCCGACCATCCTGCCGCCGCTTACTTTCAATGAGGCTATCCAAACCACCAAGATTCACAGTGTTGCCGGTGTGCTTGATCCCGGCATGGGCCTTGTGGGTGTTCGGCCGTTCCGCGCTCCGCACCATACCATTTCCGACGCCGGCCTGATCGGCGGCGGGGCCGTCCCTCGTCCTGGAGAGGTGAGCCTGGCACACAACGGCCTGCTCTTTCTCGATGAACTGCCGGAATTTGCCCGCAACGTGCTGGAGGTAATGCGCCAGCCGCTGGAAGACGGTTCAGTAACAATTTCGCGCGCGGCCATGTCGCTGACGTTTCCATCGCGCTTCATGCTTGCAGCGGCAATGAATCCTTGCCCTTGTGGTTTTTTCAATGACCCTTCACGCGATTGCTCCTGCACGCCCCCGATGATCCAGCGCTACGTGTCAAAGATCTCGGGGCCACTGCTCGACCGCATCGACATTCACATTGATATGCCGGCGGTGAAATACAGCGAACTGCGGCAAAGTTCGGGCGGCGAAAGTTCAGAGGTGATACGGGAGCGAGTGATGAAGGCCCGAGATCGCCAGTTGCAGCGATTTGAGGGCGAGAAGATATACTGCAATGCTCAGATGAGCCCGCGTCAGCTCCGCAAGTACTGCAACATCTCGGCAGATTGCGATCGGCTGCTTGAAAGCGCCATGACGCGGCTGGGCCTCTCCGCGCGCGCCCATGACCGCATCCTCAAAGTCTCCCGCACAATCGCCGACCTTGACGGTGCCGAATCCATCAGCGCCGCCCACATCTCCGAAGCCATCCAGTACCGCTCGCTTGACCGCAATTATTGGGCGTGAACCGATGCGTGCCTTTTGGCGCCTTCGTAAGTGATACATTTCC
>JAJYJL010000420.1 GCA_021789565.1 Acidobacteriota bacterium | reverse complement strand
AGCGCTGCCAGAACTCGTCCGGCGCGTGCTGAAAGAAGCAGCACGCATGAAGGCCAGGATCTAAAATGGACAGCACTTTGCGGTGGCGTCACTGGGGACTATAGCCGAGAACGCAAGCCTGAATATCAACGTCCTCACGGACTTGAACGACCCGCACCCTCAGGAGATCGTGCTCGAGAGCGTGGAGATTGCGAACTAATCGTCAACTTCAACGATACATCAGCAGATGCGTGGCAGTGCTTCACCTAACATAACGTCTAGAACGCGGCTTCCACCGATTTCGGTCTTCAGCAGCACGCGCCGGGGGTGCGCAGCAACAACATGCCCGATGACGCAGGCGTCGCCGCCCAGCGGATGACTGCGCATCCGGTCGAGCATGGCATCAGCCACCTCGGGCGCAACAATCGCCACCAGCTTGCCTTCGTTTGCCACGTAAAGCGGATCAAGTCCCAGAATTTCACACGCGCCTTTCACGCTTTCACGCATAGGAATGCTCCGCCCGTCAAGTTCCATGCCCACTTGTGAGCGCGACGCGATTTCATTAAGAGCTGTAGCCACTCCGCCGCGAGTGGGATCGCGCAGGCAATGAATCCGTTCACTCGTATCCAGCATCGACGCGACCAGCGTGTGTAGCGCGGCCGTATCGCTCTCAATCGGCCCTTCGAATTCGAGTCCTTCGCGTCTCGACATGATGGCCATGCCGTGATCACCGATAGTGCCGCTCAGGAGAATGCGGTCGCCGGGGCGAGCCTGGTCCGCGGAGATTCTAATTTGCCGTTCCAAAACTCCCAGGCCCGTCGTTGTGATAAACACCTGATCGCCTTTGCCTCTGTTGACTACTTTTGTGTCGCCCGTCACAAGCAGTACACCAGCTTCCTGCGCCGCCTTACGCATGGACTTCACAACAAGAACGAGATCATCAGTGACAAGACCCTCCTCCAGGATGAACGCCGCTGCAATGAAACGCGGAGTAGCACCGCTCATGACAATGTCGTTCACCGTACCGTTGATGGCGAGCCGTCCGATGTCCCCACCGGGGAAAAAGATCGGCGTTACCACAAACGAGTCCGTCGTGAATGCGAGCCGCGAGCCGTTCACCTCGACAACGGCCTGGTCGTCAAGCGGCGCCAGATAATCGTTGCTGAAGTTCGGCAGGAATAGTTTTTCGACAAGATCCTGCGTCATTTTTCCGCCGCTTCCGTGACCCAGCACAATCCGCCTCTGGTCAAGAACCGGCGGGGAACACGTTTCGCCCGGCATCAAGGGCCGTTTCTTTTCGTCGCCCAAAGTCTAGCCTCCCTCCACTGCTTTCAGGTGCCGACCGTAGAGATAGTACGCCGCACAGGCGCCTTCCGACGAAACCATCGTCGCGCCCAGGGGATGCGCGGGCGTACAATCCTTGCCGAACGCAAGGCAATCGTGCGGTTTCTTGATCCCTCGCAGAACGTCGCCGCTGATACATACAGCTGGCTCCTGGGTGTCAATCGCGGCCACTTCAAATCGTTTCTCCGCGTCAAAACCCTGGAACTCTTCACTCAGCCGGTACCCGCTCTGCGGAATCGGGCCCACGCCACGCCACTGGCGCGCGCATACTTCAAACACCCTCGCAACAAGCTTCTGCGCGGCCTGGTTACCGTCCCGCGTCACGGCCCTTGCGTACTGGTTTTCCACCTCGGCCCGCCCTTGTTCAAGCTGCCTCACCACCATCAGCAAACCTTCCAACAGATCGAGTGGTTCGAAGCCCGTGATGACGATCGGCACTTTGTAGCGCGCGCTGATGGACTCGTATTTCCGGTACCCCATGATGGCGCAGACGTGCCCTGGCCCAAGAAACCCCTGTACGCGATTCCAGGGAGAATCCAGAATGGCCTCAAGCGCCGGCGGCACCAGTACGTGCGATACCAGCACCGAGACGTTTTCGATTCCCTCGTGTTTCGCGCGCCACACCAGCATAGCGTTGGCAGGTGCTGTGGTTTCAAACCCGATGTCGAAAAACACCACCTGCCTGTCCGGATGCTTCCGCGCGATCTTCAGGCATTCGAGTGGCGAGTAAATGACGCGCACGTCGGCCCCCCGCGACTTCACCGTCAACAGATCGCATTCCGACCCCGGCACGCGCAGCATGTCTCCAAACGAACAGAAGATTACGTCAGGCCTGGAGGCAATGGCATGCGCCTTGTCGATCAGTTCCAGCGGCGTGACGCACACCGGACATCCCGGCCCGTGCACCAGTTCAATGCCCTTGGGAAGCAGATCGTCAATTCCAAACTTGACGATCGAGTGTGTCTGCCCGCCGCACACTTCCATCAGCATCCACGGCCGCTTCTGAACACGCCGTATCTCCTCCAGCAGTCCTTTGGCAATCTCCGCGTCGCGGTATTCGTCCAGATACTTCATTGATGAGAGGTAGATCCTTTGCCACGCAAGTCAGCACGACTTGCCATGTGCAGGCTTGTCCTGACAGGACTCCACATCGACCCCACCCTGGTCAAGTTCTGATAGTTGCCCCATTTCTTCCAGCAGTTGGTATGTGCGGGCGGCCTCTTCCTGATTCACATGGCTGATAGCGAAGCCCGCGTGGACAATGACATAATCGCCCTCCGCAACTTCGGGCAAATATTCCAGGCAGGCGTCACGCACAATTTCTCCAAACCGGATCTTGCCCATGCGCAGGCCACCAGCGTTCTCCAGACAAACGACCTGTCCCGGAATTCCCAGACACATTTTCAGCTTTCCTTCCTGATTGCTGAGTTGGCAATCATCGCCTGGCCCAGTGCAATTCCCCCGTCATTCGTTGGCACTCTTTCTTGCAAGTGGACTTCAAATCCATGCTCTCCCAGTGCGGACAGTGTGCGATCCAACAAGAACATATTCTGGAAAGTTCCTCCGCTCAGGCAGATATTGTTGAGTTTTTCCCGCTCACGCAACTTTAAACACACTTCCGCAATCATCTCGGCCACCGTGTTGTGGAATCGCGCTGCTATCACTCCCGTATCCACACCCTGCTGCACCTCACTTACAAGCGATTCTACCATCGGACGCATATCGATCTGCCAAGGTTCGGAAAACTCCAGCTGGAAGGGATAAACACCCCCCACTCCCTCGCGCGCAGCCATCTCTAATTCGATGGCTGCCTGCGCTTCAAAGCTGATCTCATGCCGTAACCCCAGTATGGACGACACCGCATCGAACAATCGCCCGCACGACGAAGTCAAAACCGTATTGATTCCCTGCTCGAGCATTTTCCAGACCAGCAACCTGTCCCGCTCCGGAACCTCCCTCCACAAAGGCAATACACCCGGCAGTTCATTCGCAAAGGTGTCACGCAAATAGCTCAACGCAGACCGCCACGGCTGACGGACGGCTGCGTCGCCACCAGCGAGCGGAACATAGCGCAGATGGGCACGGCGCTGGAAGTTCGCGAAGTCAGCAACAAGAAATTCCCCACCCCAAATCTGGCCGTCAGTCCCGTACCCTGTTCCGTCGAGGACAACTCCGATTACCTGCTCTCGCAACCCGTTCTCCACCATACAACTGGCAATGTGCGCATAATGATGTTGGACGCCGATCTTGCGAAGCTCGCCCTGCGCCAGCGCGTACTGCGTGCTCAAATAGCGCGGGTGGAGATCGTAAGCGATGGCGCGTGGTTCAACACGAAACACTTTCTTGAGATTCGCCAGAGTCTCTTCAAAAAACTCAAATGTCTCGTAGTTCTCCAAATCGCCAATGTGCTGGCTCAGAATCGCGTGCCGGCCTCGAGTAATGCAGAACGTATCCTTGAGTTCTGGGCCGCAGGCCAGAATATCAGCGACCGGGCCGCCGAGATCGATCACCGCCGGGACATATCCGCGCGACCGCCGGAAGACACGCTCCTTGCCGTTGAAGACGCGAACAACGGAATCATCCACCCGCATGTGAATCCGCCGGTTGTGCAGAAGGAAAGCGTCAGCAACCTGCGCCAGCCGAGAAAGAGCGTCCCCGTTTGAAATAACAATCGGCTCTTCACTCAGGTTTCCGCTGGTCATCACTAGGGCGGTGAAAGCAGGTGGATCTTCCTCATTATCGCCAAACAGAAGCGAGTGCAGAGGGGTATACGGAAGCATTACGCCCAGCGTGTTATTGCCCGGAGCAACGGCGGCCGAAATGCGTGCCTCAGGGCGTCGCGCTAGAATTACGATGGGACGCCGGGCGCTGAGCAGGGACTTACACTCTGCCTCCGAAACATGACAGAAACGATCCACCGAGGAGACGTCGGATGCCATTAAGGCAAACGGCTTATCACTCCGACGCTTGCGCGCCCGCAAGCGTCCAACGGCATCATCATTCTCCGCATCACAGGCCAGGTGAAACCCTCCAAGGCCCTTGATGCCAATAATCTTCCCCTCTTTCAGTTGCCGGCGGACTTCGCGGATGGCATCAAGGCCGGTGGCTGGTTTGCCATTCTCATGACCTGCGGTGTCCATCGGTGCGCCTCGCGAATCCACGAAGAACACCTTGGGCCCGCATCTCGGACAGGCATTCGGCTGAGCATGAAACCGGCGGTTGCCGGGGTCGTCGTATTCCATCTGGCACTCTGCACACATCTGGAACTCGCGCATCGTTGTATTCGGGCGGTCATAGGGAACATCTTCAACAATGCTGTAACGCGGCCCGCATTGGGTGCAGTTGGTAAAGGGATAACCGAAGCGCCGGTTCTTGGCGTCTGTAAACTCCCGTCGGCAGTCGTCGCAGGTTGCAATGTCCGGAGAAACAAGCACTGCGCTGAATTCGCGTTCGACGCTCTCGCGGATAACAAACTCATTTTCGCCCCGCAGGTCCATGTCACTGCTGGCGACTTGCGCGATTTCCGCCTTCGGCGGCGGGTCATGCGTCAGCGCTTGAACGAAGGTCGCTATCGCAGCATCCTGTCCCTCCACCTCAATCAGGACACCGTCCGGTGTGTTGCACACGAAACCCGCCAGTTGATGGCAGCGGGCCAGGCGGTAGACGAAAGGGCGGAAGCCCACCCCTTGCACGACCCCGCGCACGTGGATTCGCTTACGAATCGTCAAAGAGTTCTCGATTTCGTCTGACCCCAATCGCGCAACAACCTGCTAAACACTGTAGGCGGGCGGCGCGGTGCCGGCGTCATTCTTGAATGTCACCTTGATCGTTCCGATCTCGTACTTTCCGACCGGCACAGCTACTTCTCTCCCGTTTGCCCCAAGAGAAAGGGCCTTCTCTTCCTTTTCCATCAGGTTCGTCTGGACAGCCCCTGTCGCAGCTTCTGGAAAGCGCAAACGTACCTGCGAAGCCTTACCCTCGAATTCGTAGAATCGGAAAATCACCGCATTTTCATCTTCCGCCTTCTTCACCGCACTGAGGATAACGTTCTTAGGCTCAATTTGTACAAACGAGTGTGCTGCCGGTAGAGCGCCTTCATGATTTACGGTCGTCACAGACAGAAGCCGATAATTCAGTTCGAAGGCGCGCAACTCGGTTTCTGCCTCCAGCCAGTTGCCCGCGTGGGGGTACATCGCGTAAGTGAATTCGTGGAACCCCTGGTCCGCGTGCGGGTCTGGATCAATTGGCGAACGGAGCAACGTCAGGCGGATGGTCCCCGGCTCAAACGTGTCGTAGCCATATTTTTCGCGGTTCAACAGACTGAAGCCGCGGCCACTTTCTGAGAGATCGCCCCATTGTTGGGCACAGACTTCAAATTCTGCTTCCTGCGCCAGCAGCGGATCATACCGAGGATGCTTTACGCTGATCTCAGTCGCCTCAGTAAACGGGACCGGCGGTTTTCCGGGCACATGAGGGATCGCAGGCCGTTCAACTGTTCCGTAAGGGATTTCGTAGGTCGCCGTAAATGGCTTAATGTCCAGTGGGAAAGCGACTTTGAGCATGACCTCCCGCTCGTGCCATTCTGCTTGCATGTTCACATCCACACGCGCAACTTCCGGATACATGCAGATGTCCTGAACGAAAAAGGAACTCTGGAAGCGCTTCTTCACGCGCACCACAGCGCGAACCGCAGTGTTCTCCACCAGCTTCACTTCTTCGGCGTCCAGCAGTTCAGTCTTGAACTTCTCATAGTCAGGATCGATGTTCCAGGCATTGTACTCTTTCGGCTTGTCCACAAAAGTTTCCAGCAGATTTCCCCGCCCTCCGTGCCGCAGGATATTCTTGCCGTCTTTTTTGTTAATCAGGCTGGTCACACATCCTGTCTTGGGATCGATTTCGATGCTGATAAATTCGTTCTGTATTTGCAGTCCGCTTGCTTTGAGCGTTGATTCAATGTTACTTCGGTTGGCAGCAGCAGCGACGTGGAAAACCCTGTAACCCGTCGAGGGCACGGTCCGCGCCAGGAAACGCACCTTCACGGTACTGGTCGCGTCATCCCGCGAGATGACTGCCGACGGGACGGCCTGCCCATCAGGAGCACGGACCTCGACATGCTCCGCCAGCCTGGGCAATTGAACTTCAGCTTCTGTAACGTCAGTACGCTCCCAACTGAGCGGGTTGAAAACCACCACCGGAATTCCCGGTCCCCGCGTATCTGCGCGCGCCGCAAGTGTCTCCATGGCCGATTCAAGGACTGGCTCGTTGGTCAGCCTGACGAACTCCATGCTTTCCGCTTCGTCTTCGTAGATGACATGGATGCCTGATCCCGCCATCAGGTCGTGAAACTGATTGAACAGCACGCGCCGCCAGCAATCTTCAAACTCATCCTGTGGGTACTTGCGTCCTCTCAGCATGGCAAACGATGAGAATCTTTCTGCATTCAGCAGCAACCGTTCCATCTGCCGCATGCGCTTCTTACTATCCGCCTGCGAGGTATAAGTTCCGCGATGGAACTGGAAATACATCTCGTTGTTCCAGACCGGCAGGTTCAACTTTGACTGATTCGCATCAACCTCATCAAAGAATGCCTGCGCCGTACTGAACTTGAAATTCGGGAATGCCGCCTTTGGGGACTTCTGCCAGCGAACGGCGGCATCCAGCATCTGGCGGGTCGGGCCGCCTCCGTGGTCACCCACGCCATAAAGCAGCATCTG
>JAJYJL010000419.1 GCA_021789565.1 Acidobacteriota bacterium | reverse complement strand
ATGGTTCGGGGATCTTCATGGACTCAGCCTGTGACCAAGACTGGATGCTTCATGAATTCGCGAGCGCTTCATACGAAAGGGTGCGGACAAATTCCCGCCTTCAAGCGTTGCGCCGGGCTAGGAGGTTCTGGAAATTCTTCTTGTGCCTCCAGCCGAGGAACAGCGTCAGCAAAGCGGCGTACACTGCATTTGCAGAACTTACGAAGGCCAGCATCAGAATCGTAAAGACAACCCATGTGCTCATGGAAGCCATCGCACCCGCTTCAGGCCATTTCAGGCGGCTGCCTGTCACTCGCATCCCAGCGAAATAAGCTATGGCTATCGCGGCCCACACGGGATAAAGCTGAAGCATTACGCCCGCCGAGGTTGCAATGCCCTTGCCGCCGTTGAACTTCAAAAACGGCGAGTAGCAATGGCCCAGAATGGCCCCAAAACCAAATAGCCAGCCCAGTGCCGGTCCAGGAGCTCCGTGGCTGGCCAGCCACACGGCAAAATAGCCTTTGCCCACATCGCCGATCAGTGTCAGCACCGCGCGCCACTTGTTCACCCGCAAGACGTTATTGAAGCCGGGATTTCCGGACCCCACGTCGCGGATGTCAATGCCACTGCCCATCATGGCCAGAACCGCAAATGGTATGGATCCCAGCAGGAAGCACACAATCAATCGGATGATGATTCCCAATGTACTTGTAGGCATATTAGAGCGTCTTTTGAATCTTCCCTTGTTTCAATCAGGAGCAGAGCCTGGCAATTGCTTCCCGGACCTGCTCCCGCAGCACGGTGAGCTCTCGCACATCGTTAATCTGGATGTGAATGGGCTCACCTACAGTAATCGTTGCTTCCCCGTGCCCCGACATCCGCCTACCCAAAGCAAGTATAGAGGATGTTCCGCGAACTCCGAGAGGATAAATCGGATTGGCGGTCTGCACTGCCGCGTCCAAAGCATCCAGGCGGAACCGGCTGAGATGGGCCGGTACCGCAGGAGGTCCCTCAGAAAGCACAATGACCGAATGGCCGTCTTCCAAACCCTTTCGAATGCGCTGGCGCAACGTGCCACCCGGGGGAAGCGCGGGCTCGCGAAATGGCGGCAGAACCATAGGCTGCAGCAGATAAACCAGGACGCCCGGAAGGGAATCGAGCGCTCCGGAATCGGAGAAGCGCACGGGCATCGGAAGCGTGGCGGCCAGTGCCAGAGCGTCGACGACGCCAGCTCGATTGGCCATCAGGACCGAGGGTCGCCCCGATTCGATCCGCTCGCTCTCCTCAAAGCTGATCTTGTGGCCGAGCAGCTTTAGGAGAGATCTTGACGACATGGCGACGATTGCGCCCTTGGCTTCCTGGCTGGGAACGGCGCGCGCTGCGAGGCCGCCGCAAACCGCCACAACGGAGACCAGTGCCTGCGAATACTTGCGGAAGAGCCACCTGCCCGCGTGCTTCAGCACCATGCGAGCCCACACGCCAAGGCTTTCCCACCACAGACGCAAAATCTGGAGCCATGGCGGACGGCGGTTCAGTTCGAGTTCGCCACGCTCAAAGAGCAGTCGGGTTTCATTGCGCCGGATCTTGCCACTGGAAGTCTTGGGAATGCTCTGCGGCGCCACCAGTTCGACTTTGTCGGGTGGAATACCCACCGCCAAGCCAACCCGCTCGATCACCTCCGCCTCAATGCGGTCAAGGTCTTCCTTGTTGGCCACGCGGGTTTCCGCCACTACCACCAGTTGCTCAGTGCCGAGGTCCGGGTCGCGCCTGCCGAAGGCCGCCACGCAACCCCGCCGCACTTCAGGGACTTCGGCCGCAGCCAGTTCCACCTCCTGCGGAACGATGTTGCGCCCGGACTTGATGATCAGGTCCTTGGCGCGGCCCGTGATGTGGATTTCGCCGCCGGCCCAGTAACCGAGATCACCGGAATCCATCCAGCCGTCTTCGGTGGTGACGGCTGCGGTCGCCTTCGGGTTGCGGAAGTATCCATCGGTCTTGGACGGCCCGCGGAAAAGCACTTTGCCCTGGACGCGCTCGCCGAGCGGATTCCCGTCGGAGTCGATCACTTTGATTTCGTGCCCCGGTAGCGCTGTGCCGTTAGCCACAAAGCGCAGGGGGCTGGAATCATCAGGAGCGGCCGGAACGGCTTTGCCTTCAGCCTCAAAAACGTCACGGCGGATGCAGTCAATCACCGGCCTGCGGTTGATGGGTGGAAACGCCAGCGCTACGGAGGATTCGGCAAGTCCGTAACACGGCACAAAACTCTCAGCCCGGAAGCCATAAGGCTTGAAGCGCTTTTCAAAGCGTTCCAGCGTGTCGGGAAGCACCGCCTCACCGGCGTTGATGGCCACGCGCCAGGCGCTCAGGTCAAGCCCTTCGATCGCGCTGTCGGGAATCTTGCGCGCACAAAGTTCGTAGGAGAAATTCGGAGCGGGGCAGAGCGTGCCGCCGGAGTCATGCAACGCCCACAACCACTTTTCCGGCCGGCGCAGAAAAGCCAACGGCGAAAGAATCGTGATGGGCAGGGCATAGTAAACGCTGTAAAGCCATGAGCCGATCAGGCCCATGTCGTGATAAAGCGGCAGCCAGCTCACCACAATGTCTGAGGGCTGCACGTTCACCGCCCAGCCGATGCCGCGAATGTTGGCCAGCAGGTTCGATTGCGTCAGCACCACGCCCTTGGGTTCGCCGGTGCTGCCGGAGGTGTACTGGATAAAAGCCGCTTCAGCGGCTTCGATGGCACCAGGCTGCAACCTCGTGCCACTCGCGGCGAGGTCTTCGACGGTGGTCACGCCCAGAATGCTGGGAAGATTCAGGCGGAGAAGTTCGGAAACTCGCCGGACCGCTTCAAAACTAATCAGAAATCGCACTTCCGCGTTGCGGAGAATTCCCACCTGTCTGCGGACGTATTCCTCAATCTTGTCCGGACGTGCCGGAGGATAGATGGGTACCGCGATTCCGCCCGCCAGCATGACGCCAAAAAAGGCGTAGAAAAATTGTGGCGACGTGGGCAGCATGATAGCAACGGTTTCATTCCGCCGCAGCCCCGCAGAAACCAGACCGGCTGCCACGTCTGAAGCTGTGGCCAGCAGCTTGCCGTAGCTGATGTCTTCGCCGGAGTTGCCCTCCAGCACGTGCGCCTGGACGCGCTCCGGATCGACCTCGGCGTGCTTGCGCAAAACTTCAATCAGTGTCCGGGCTGATTCCGGTGGCGGCGGTGCAACACGCCCGGGCTGCCTGATGGTGTAGCGCTGCGAGGCTGCTGGCGCTTCATCTTCGCTGCCGGCAACGGCGCGCACCCAATCGCCAGGCGTATCGGCTTCTTCAGCAATACGGTCGGGCAGCCGGACGTTGAAGCGCGCTTCCGTACGCACCAGCAACTCCACCATCTCCAGGCTTCCCAGTCCCAGGTCTCTCTCAAGCGAAGAACTCAGCGTGACCGATTCCGCCGCGCGCGCCGATCCCAGCTCGGCCAGAAGCTCGCGAACAATCTGCAGCATCTGCTCTTCAATCTTCGCCGCGTCGATTTGTCGAGGCGTTGTTGTCATTTCCTGATTGCTCATGCAAAGTGATTCGGGCATATCATCCTGAGCAATGCGAAGAACCTGCTTTGTTTGCTGTGGCGGATTAACAGCAGATGCTTCGTTACACTCAGTCTGACGGGTTGCCTTTTTCCTGCGATGCGTGAAACCGTTGCCTGACGCCCTTCCCGTTATATCTTAAACGACCATTCCTTCACGGCTTCGGGCTGAACCCACTTTTCAATTCCTTCGATTTGATGGTGGATCCAATAATTTTTCCAGTGAATCCGTTCGGGGTCCCAAGGCAGCAACATCTTGTCTCTTTCGGAAATTCGGCTGTACGCGGTTCGAATGTTTTCCGATTCAAAGATGTAACGATTGTAAAGGATGAACGGCAGGTATTGGTCGAGTGTCTGCTCCCGGAACCGCGCTTGCAAGCCCAGGGTGCGCAGTGCGCTCTGCCAGCCCGCCAGAGATTTTTTCCCCGGCAACCTGACGTTTTTCACGGCACCGTGCATGCGGTCAATGATAGCCTGCGCCCGCTGAATACGTTTTTCCAGCTTCAGCCGCCGGGCCCGCGCTTCTTCCAACGAAATAAAGCGCGCCCGCCCGCGCGAAGCGGCAATGCGGATGCGTAGTCCTCCTTTGCCGTACCGGCGCACCCGTTTTCTCGCTTCCTGCCGCAGCAGATTCACCAGCGGTCCCAGCCTGATGGGATTCACGTCCGCCGTTCCCAGTTGATAAACATTTTCCGCGCGGCCGTCCAGCAGCAGCGCGCCCACTGCCAGAATCGCCGCTGCCACCAGGTCCACGGGAACGACTTCCAGCGGAGTGTTGCGTCGCACGGGCCAGTGCTTCAGTCCGCCCATGGCCATCAGTACAAGCGGCGCCGCGGTCCTCCCGCCTTCAATCCAGCCGGGGAAGGGAAACCGCAAGGCGCTTTCAACGATCGCCGGGCGTACGATAGACCACGCGAGGTCCTTTTCCTGCGCGATCAGTTGTTCGCCCAGGCTTTTTGAGTAGGTATAAGTGTTGACCCATCCCCAGTGTTCTGCCCGCCGCTTACCCAGCGCTACAAGTTTCTGCACTGTTTCTTTGGACCGGGCTCTGGAATCCTCACTGGTTGTTTCACCTTCGGTAATCAACCGGGCCTGCTCGCGGCAGTAAGCAAGCTCATTGAGAACGTTGAAGGCGTTATCGTCGGGCCCTTTGCGGTGCGGGTAGAAACCGAGGATGGGCTCGGTTTCTTCAATCAGGCCGTTGGCCTCGCCGGAAACAAAGCAGGTGGAAATGTGCAGAAGCCGGGCGCCAGCACGCCGGGCCAGAGCGATGGCATTTTCCACGCCGTCAACATTGGCCTTCAGCGACTCGTCGACGGGAGGGAAAAACTCAACTTTTCCTGCGCAATTGATGATCAGCTTTACGCGGGCCGCAATCACCTTCAGCGCCTGCTCGTCGAGCCCGCAACCGGTTTGGCTGAGTTCGCCGGGCCAGACGCTGACTCTCTCCCGGACAAATTCTTCGCCTGCCGTCGCGACCAGCGCGGCCATTACCGGCGAATCCATGATTTCGCTGTTAAAACGCTCCGCCGCGGAAAGGCCCCGGGCGGGCCGCAGCAACAAGTGGAGATGCTTCAGGTCGGGATACCGCTCCAGCAGCATTGCCAGGATCACTTTGCCCAGGAATCCATTTCCTCCGGTTAAGAGGATTTCGTTCTCCCGGAAGGTTCGCCCAGCATCCGTCAATTGTGATTGTTGCGCCATCTGCAGGCAGGGAACCAGACCCGCTTCAAGCCCTTCGGGGCCTGAGCTGTTCCATGTTATCGACCGCTCGAAGCCGCTGTCAAGATTGGGCTACCGGCGCGGCAGGAGTCGTATTGGCTTCGGCTTCCATCCGCCGGGCTTCATGGTAGGTGTGGATCACGCGGTGAACGACGGTTAGGTTTGAGAGCACCACAATCACCCATAGTACCGGCGCCATGCGGTCAAAAAGCGCCCCGATAATGATCAGAACCACGCGCTCGGGCCGCTCCAGAAAGCCCACCTTACAGGAAGGGATCAGGTTCTCCGCGCGTGCCCTTGAATAACTGGTCATCACGGAGCCGATCATCGCCAGAGCCACCACTACCACGTACATGAAACGGTTGACCCGGCCGTAATAAACTAACAGGCCGACCAGCAGAGACAGGTCGGAATAGCGATCCAGCACCGAATCAAAAAAGCCGCCGAAAGGTGTTACCCGGCGCGTAGTGCGGGCTACCGGGCCGTCTGTCAGGTCAAAAATCCCGCCCAAAATAATGGTTACGCCCGCCCAGCGGAAATAGCCGTAAGCAAACAGATAAGCGGCAACCAGATTGATGGCAAAGCCCGTAAAGCTCAGCAAGTTGGGATTAACTCTGATCTTTACAAATGACCGTATGATCGCGTCATAGCCATACCAGCAAACGTCACCGATTTTCCGGGTAATCATCGCATCAAATCAGGAATTCATCCGGCTGGGGACTTCTGGGTCCGGGGCTTTGGCAACAGATCGCCCTCCCCACCGCGTTCTCATGGCTGCGCCTTCTTCCTGCAGCACATTACCAGGAGCCTTCCTCGTGAAGCGTATCTTAGCGGAAATGTGCCCGCTCTGCAACCGGGAGTCAAGGGGAACACAATGATCCTGTGCCGCCAGGAGACCGGACAAGCCTGATCCTTGCCGCAGGCCAGTTGGGTCCTCTTCGACGACCTGCTTGTCAGGTGCGGCTGTTAATGGCCCTGCCGATTGAATTCCTGGCCACATCCACTGTATTCGTTCAGAATAGTCAATGGCGCTGGTTGCAGCGTTTGGTCGCCTCCGATCCGGGCCTTAATAGGCCGGGGTAAGCCACCAGGGGCCAAATCGTAGGAAAGAAGGACACTTATTATGAAACCGGCAATTGAAAAACAGACCTTTCTGATGCTGATTGGCAGCGAATGGATCCGCACGTCTCAGGTGCGGACCATCAGCCTTCCTTATGACGGTACGCCGGTGGCGGAAGTCTACGATGCCGACGCCGCCACGGTCGACCGGGCTGTCAAGGCGGCCCAGGTGGGCGCAGAGGCTATGGCCAACCTCACCCAGTATGAACGCGCTGAGCTGCTCCAGCGCATGCGCAGCCTGCTGGAGCGTGACGCCGAAGAGTTTGCGCGCCTGGTCACGCTTGAAACCGGCAAAACCATTCGCGAAGCGCGAGGCGAGGTGGCGCGCGGGCAACAGACGCTTGCGGCCTCAGTCGACGCCGCGCGTGGTCTGCATGGCGAGGTGGTCCCGATGGAATCGGCGCCTACGGGCAAAGGCCGATGGGCCATGACGGTGCGGGAGCCTCTGGGCGTGATCGCTGCCATTACGCCGTTTAATTTTCCCCTCAATCTTGCGCTCCATAAGATCGGACCGGCACTCGCGGCCGGCAACAGCGTGGTCCACAAGCCTTCTGAGAACACGCCCCTCAGTGCGTTGCGCCTGGCGCGGCTGGCCATTGAGGCGGGCGTGCCCGCAGGGGCTTACAACGTGGTAACGGGTTC
>JAJYJL010000418.1 GCA_021789565.1 Acidobacteriota bacterium | reverse complement strand
CACAGTCCCGAGGGCGTAATTCACCTCTCTGTTGCTTATGACCTTGACCGGCGAGTAATGATCTTCAGGGAAAAAATTTCACTCGCCGCAAGCGGGGAATTCCCGGCCAACAACGAATCTTCTTTCGGTATATTGTCCCCCGCACCCTCAGGGGACTCATTCCTGCTCGAGGTTTATTCCTCCACAGGTTTTATCAGCCGATACCGGGTCACTGTCTCCGGATCGGAGATCGACTTTAGTCCCGACGGGGGAATTCAGCCTTTGCCGGGGTGGCTATCACGCCGGATCGTCCAGAGAGGCGACGTCGACGGCTTCACTGAGACGGTACAACTGGCGCCGCCCCTGAAGTCTTTTTTTGAATATTACACGGCAGTCTTCATGCGTGATACAGCGCCCCAGAGCTCCAAGCCGGCACAACCTGGCGCACACAAGAATCCGTAACCGGCCGTTGATATTTTGCCGGAAAACATCCCTTCCGGCAGACTCGAAAACTGTTCATGCGTCCGTGGTTTACATGGACCGAAGGAGGCTGGCATGTCCGCAAGTACCAGAAAATATCTGATCATTGCCGCTGTCATTCTGGCCATTCTGACCCTGTTGTGTGTCTTAGTGGTGCCAATGCTGGTGGACGTCAACCGGTATCGTCCTCAGGTTGCGGAATATCTTGAAAGCAAAACGGGGAAGCCGGTCCGCATCGGACGCCTTGAGCTCACTTTGTTTCCTCATCTGGCCATCCAGATTGATGACTTTGCCATGGAGAATCCCAAAGGGTTTCCTTCCGGCGAATTCTTTAAGACGCAAAGGATTTACGCTTTGCTTGAGGCAGGACCGCTGTGGGATAAGAAGATTGTCATCCAGTCGTTGATCGTTGATGCGCCCGTAATTCATCTCCTGAGCAATGCCGCAGGCCATTGGAATTACGAGGGCCCTCCAGGGACAAACAGCAACAAACCAGCCACGCGATCATCTGGCCAGCCCGGCTTCTCACTGGGAACTATTTCAAGCGTCAGCATTAGAGGCGGGCAGGTGACCCTCGCAAACCTGTTGCCATCAGGTGCAATGGGACCGACTTACTTTGACGGGCGCGGACTCTCATGCCAGTTCCGGGACGTGAACATTGATGCTTTGACTTCTGAGAGCTCCTCCGATGTTTCAACTGCAGCATCGGCTGGACCGTCGCGCATCGTGCCGGCAGCGGACAATCATTCCACGCCTGTCGGTCACGGGAACTTCCACGCCGATTTGCTGCGTTTTGGGGCCATCCAGGCAAATTCGGTGGATGCGCAGATACAGGTCTTCCCCAAGCAAGCCTATCTGAACAATCTCCATTTGAAGTTTGCCGGTGGCGCGGTCAGCGGGAATGCCGCAACCGACTTCTCCCGCCAGAACCTGCTTTACAGCGCCCAGACCGCTTTCCAGAAAATTGATGTCGCCCAACTCCTCACCGCATTTCCAGGCGCGAGTGGAAAAATGACCGGGACGATGGAAGGGAGTCTAAATCTGAATGGAGAAGCCACCCATTCGTCGGATCCGCTAAGCGGGATGCAAGGCACCGGGAAGGTGACCGTCCGAGACGGAAGGTTGCCGACTCTACAACTGAATAAGAACCTGCTGTTCCTTCTCCGGATGGCAGGGGACGGAGCAACTTCCGGCGATCCGGCTTCCTTCACTTCGATCTCGACAGATCTGAATCTTGTCAACCAGATGCTTTCAAGCCATCATGTCACCATTGTTAGTAACGACCTCAACGTGGATGCCACAGGGGTGGTTGGAGTCGCGGCTCCCAACCAGATGAATTACTCAGGCACAGCGGTGGTGCCGGCAAGGCAGGGCGGATTGACAAACCTGGTAGCGGGGATTTCAGGAGCCACGTTTGCCGACGGCAAGCTCTCATTCCCCTTTGATTTGCAAGGCACGCTCGACAATCCCAAGTTTTCTCTCAAGACCGGCAAGGGAATCCTGGGCGGACTCTCGGCATCCCCATCCTCCGGCGGGAATCAGGGCGTCCAGCCGGGGAATACCATCCAGAATCTTCTAAACATGTTCCAGAAAAAGAAGTCAACGACGACAACAACAGCTCCTCCCAAGTGATCTTGGCCTGAGCAGTTTGACCTGAGTGAAGGGCCTGGTTGCGGACCGGGTGCGGCGTCGCACTGCTGCATGACGGGCGCATTTGGGGCAATCTGTGCGATGATAACTCTTTTGAATTGGCAAGACTCGTTGTGACTGCAAACAACCTATGACCCTCTTCGATTCGATACTTTTATTTCTTGCCGCGCTTGCCGCGGGAGCCCTGAACTCGGTTGCGGGGGGCGGCAGCTTCTTCTCTTTTCCTGCGTTGATTATTTCGGGCGTGCCCCCCATTCCGGCGAATGCCACCAACACGGTAGCCATTTGGCCGGGAACCATGGCCAGCGCCACAGCTTACAGGAAAAGATTGCCGTGGAACGTACCTTGGCTGGCCCCGTTGATTCTGGCAAGCCTCGCTGGTGGATTCTATGGCGCGCACCTGCTGGTTCACACCCCGCAGCGAACTTTCATGCGCCTGATCCCTTTTCTCTTTCTGGGAGCCACTTTGCTGTTCACGTTCGGGAAGAAGTTGATGAGAGTCGGCACACATGGCGCAAGGAGAGAGAAGGTGTCATGGCTCGCGTTAACCGGAATCACCTTGATCCAATTCTTCATCGCGGTTTATGGCGGCTTCTTCGGCGGAGGCATGGGAATTCTGATACTGTCCCTTCTCACCCTTCTGCCGATTGGTGATATTCATGCAACAAACGGTGTCAAAGCGCTGCTCACTTCATCGGCCAACGGCGCTGCGATCGTTACATTTGTCGTGGCACGACTGGTCATGTGGCCGCAGGCGGTTCTAATGCTGGTGGGAACTGCTCTCGGCGGATACAGCGGAGCGCACTTTGCCCAGAGGATCAATCCCGTTCACGTACGAACTCTTGTGATTTGCGTGGGCTTTGCAATGTCGTTCTATTTCCTCTACCGCTACCTCTGACTCATCGTCACGGGCCTGCCCGTGCGGATCGATTCCTTGGCCGCATCCAGAATCTCATTCACCTGCACATTCAGGCGCGCGGAGAGCAGCCCTGTAATCGGCCGGTTCTGCTGAATGCACTCGATCAGGTGGGCAATGGGGTTGGACCGGGCCAATGGCAGCGCGGAAAGCGGTTCGGGCTGGCCGTCCGGAGACTGGGCAGTCGCGTTTGCGTTATATCCACGAAACAGCAGCGCATCCGGCAAGGCCATCAGGCTGCCGTGCGGTCCGAAAACCTGGACGCGCTCCATGGTGAAAGGCCAATCCCAGGAAGGCTCCAGCACGGCCGTGCCATCGGGATATTCCAGCACAATCAAGGCATCATCCTCTACGGCGTTATGCTGCTGGACTTTCAGCTTTAGCGAACGTGCAAAGACGCTGGTCGGCCTTCCCTTCAGCCACAGTGCAAGGGCCGCCCCATAGCAGCCGAAATCCATCAGCGCGCCCCCGCCGTTCTTCACCGGGTCGTAGAGCCACGCGGCAAACTCCCTGGAAGTGCCGATTTCACGTGGCCCCTGGTGGCCGTACTGCGAAACCAACTGATGAATGGGGCCGACCTTTCCGTCCTTCACCTGCTGATAGAGCTGCTGGTAGGATGGCAGCCAGTTGTTGAAGTAATTCACCATCAGTTTGATGTGCGCGGCCGTGGCCAGCTTTTCCATTTCGCGCGCGTCGGCGGCCGTAGTGGCCATGGGCTTTTCCATTTCCACATCGATATGGCGTTTGGCGCAGGCGCGTACAATCGCAAGATGCCGGTCCGTTTCCGTCGTGATAATAACGGCTTGTGGCTTCACCTCGTCGAGCATGGTGACGTAGTCAGAATAAAATTTCACACTATCTGGCACCCGCGACTTCGCCTTCATCACGAGTGCTACTTGCGGTTCAGCAATCGCCGCCAGCTTCGCCTGAGGGACCTCGGCGATGTCCCGCAGAATTCCCCAGACGTGATCGTGATCAAGACCCACAATCGCCAGCCGAACGCTGCCTGAATTCGTTTGCGCCTTTGAGCGCACAGGCGTCAGCGGCAGAATCAATACAAGTGCAGGCAACAGAATTTTGCGCATCAGTATTCTCCTCCGGTGGCATTACAATAACCCATTTTGGGCCGGATGGCTCCGCAGATTACAATTAAGGCGCGAAGCGTCGCCGCCGTTCGGATGGCACACGACGAGGTTGTGTGGAGATCCGGTGCGCAGCGCCGGCATGCAAGCCTCGCCAGGCGATACAGCCCGCTGATAAGAGCGTGCACCGAAGTATGATAATTTATTAGAATTGCGTCCTCTGCAGGTTCGGACGCAAGTAACTACACAGGCGCTCTAGTCGGATGGGGGAAAACTTATGAAAAGGGATTGACCTGGAGTGGTTGCGAAATTGAAGACCTGCCTGAAATGGCCGTTGCTTTGTGTGAAACCCTGTACTTGTGCCGGTCATGCGCCCTTGACGCTCCCCCGGTTGACCTTGCAGCGGGAGGAAGGCAAAAACTATGCCTCCTGAGGGTGATCGACTTTGTCCAAGGTGCGGGCAACTGATTCCCGCCGGACAGACAGCCTGTCCAGTCTGCACGCGGCCGCAGGGATTCTTATGGTCCCTGGAGCGGGAAACCCTGGTCCTGATCAGCCTTGTCCTGCTGGTTGTTCTCTTTGCAATCACGGGCTTTACTGTCAAGAGATATCATGCTTCGCAACTGGCGCTCGGAGGCAGATGGTATCAGCGAGGCGAAGCGGCCCTCCGCGCGAATCAGCCTGAAGAAGCGGTGGATGATTTCCATACGGCCCTCGTTTATGCCCGCGACAATACCGTCTACCAGATGCGTCTTGCCGAAGCGCTAGTCAAAGCCAACCACCTGGCTGAAGCTGACGTTTACCTTCGCACGCTCTGGGTAAGCCAGCCGGGAAACGGAACAGTCAATCTTGAATTAGCCAGGCTTGCCGCAAGGTCGCACGACGTATCGGAAGCCATCCGCTACTACCACAACGCGGTTTTTGGGGTCTGGGAAACAAGTCCGGAAGCCAACAGGCGGGAGGTCCGGATTGAGTTATGCAAGTTCCTGCTGGCCGAAGGCGAAAGAAACGCGGCGGAATCCGAACTGATTGCGCTCCGGGCGGAATTGCCACCCGACGCCAGCCTTCACGCCAGGATTGGACTCATGTTTATCCAGGTGGAAGACTACCGGCACGCTCTTCACGAGTTCCAGCAGGCGATGAAACTCAATCCAAAGCAGGCCGACGCCTGGGCAGGGGCAGGGGAAGCCACCTACCAGCTTGCTGAGTACGCTCAGGCACAACGTTATCTCCGAAGAGCCATCGAATTAAATCCAAAAAACCTGGATGCAGTGCAGAAACTTGAGATCAGCAGACTGATCCTTGAGCTCGATCCTTTCCAGCGAAGGCTCTCCCAGAGAGAACGCAACAGACGCACGACTGCAGCATTTGGCCAGGCCCTTTCACGGCTGAAGGAATGCGCCCAAAGCCGCGGCATTAATTTGCGATCCGGACAGGCGGGTGGACCGTTTGCGGGCGTTTATTCCAGCGCAAAAATGATGCAGTCCAAACTCGGCAGGAGAAACCTGCTGCGCAATCCTGACCTTATCACCAACGTAATGGATCTGGTTACGCAAATGGAGGAAACAGCCCAGCAGGCGTGCGGGACGCCTCCAGTCCCGGACCAGGCTTTACTCATGATTTCTCATACACGAGGTGTTACTGAAAGGTGACAGATCCCGTAACAGCGAACACTGAAACTCCCGAACCCTCTGCCATCCCTATCCTTCATAAGCACTGGGGCAGGATCCGTGATCGGCTCACCAGAATCCGGGCGCCGCGCATCTTCCTGCACGAGGAAGGCCTTTTTCTGCTCCTGGCGGTTATCATCGGACTTTTTTCCGGGCTCGCGGTCGTCTGTTTTCAAATCTCGATCGACTGGACCCGAATCGAGTTGCTCGGGTCCAGTCTGGCCCCAGGGCCACTCCGTGTCATACTTGTGCCCGCAATAGCCGGTTTGGCTGTTGCCGCTCTGGTTATTCTTGTTTTTCCGCGTGTCAGCGGCAGCGGCGTCAACCAGACCAAAGCCGCTGTCTACATTTATGATGGCTACATTCCGTTCAGCACCGTGATCGGCAAGTTCATGACCTGCGCACTGGCAATTGGAAGCGGACAATCGCTCGGGCCAGAAGATCCGTCGCTCCAGATCGGCGCTGGCATCGCCTCAGCGCTGGGAAGGCGCCTGCACCTCTCGCGGGAAAAAGTTCGATTGATTGCACCCGTTGGTGCCGCAGCAGGATTGGCGGCCGCCTTTAACGCTCCCATCTCCGCCGTGCTGTTCGTGATTGAGGAAGTTATTGGGAAGTGGAGCTCAGGTGTTCTTGGGGCAATCGTACTATCTGCTGTGTCCAGTGTGACGGTTTTGCACCTTTTCCTCGGCGAGGCGCCTTTGTTCCGTGTCCCACCCTTTCACCTGGTTCGCCCCAGCGAATTGCTTTCTTACGCTGCGCTAGGTGTAATCGGTGGGTTCACCTCTTTGGCATTTATCAAGCTCGTCACATACCTTCGGTTGCGCTCGAAAGCGATGCCGAAATGGACCCATTTCGCGCAGCCCGCGGCAGCAGGACTGCTGATCGGTGTGATGGGAATCTGGATGCCGCAGGTGATGGGGGCCGGCTACGACATCATTGACCAGGCTTTGCACGATCAGTTCACCTGGAAACTGCTCGCTCTGCTGGCAATTTTTAAGATTTTGGCGACAAGCTTTTCATTTTCCAGCGGCGCTCCCGGCGGCATGTTCGCGCCCACCCTCTTTATCGGCGCCATGATCGGTGGTGCAGTGGGCGGCGCTGAGCACATTCTCTTCCCGCATTTGGGAGGCACGGTCGGCGGTTTTGCGCTGGTGGGAGTGGGAGTGCTCTTTGCGGGGTTTATGCGCGTCCCCATGACCTCTGTTTTTATGGTGGTGGAACTGAGTGGAAACTATTCCATTATTCTGCCGGTTATGATTTCCAACACCATTGCTTATCTGATTT
>JAJYJL010000417.1 GCA_021789565.1 Acidobacteriota bacterium | reverse complement strand
GCGGTTTCTGGTGTTGCGGGCAGGATCGGTCTATTTTCACGGAACGCCGGACGAAGTGGTTTCTACACGGGATCCATACCTTCAGCAGTTTCTTCGGTAAGGTCGCCTGAGACCACGATGGGACTAGAATAAATGTCTTGGGAGTGATTCTGGAAGGGAGGAATAATGCCTCAGCGTAAACAACTCACCTGGACCCAACTCCGTGTTGGAGTGCTCATCATTTCCGGTCTGATCGTCTTTGCTGTTGGCGTCTTTTTTATCAGCGGACAGGTTGGCTTTCTGACTCGCAATTACGAACTCAAGACTTATTTTTCGGGTGCGGAGAGTTTGCGTGACGGTGCGCAGGTCAGGCTTGCGGGGATTGTGGTTGGCAACGTGACCGCCATCAAGCTTTCTCCCTATACGGACCCCAGCCGGGCGGTCGAAATCGACATGAAGGTTGGGCAGAAGTACCAGGACCAGATCCGGGAGGACTCTTCAGCCACCATTGACACCGTTGGCTTGCTGGGAGAAGCCTATGTGGACATCAGCCGGGGCGGACCTGGGTCGCAGCCGCTCCCTGAGGGCGGAACGGTCCCGAGCCATGAAGAAGCCGATATGAAGCAGATCGTCCAGAACGCCAATGACGTGGTTTCCAATCTTCGTGTTCTCAGCAGCACATTGAACGACATCACCAAGCAGATTCAGCATGGCCAGGGGTCCATCGGCAAGCTGATATACGAGGAGAATTTCTACAACAATCTGAATAAGACCGCCAACGAGGCCCAGAAGCTGATGTCGCAGGTCGAGCAGGGGCACGGGACGCTGGGCAAACTCCTCACCGACGAAACGTTCTACAACCGGACAGTTGCGGCGCTGGATAAAGTCAACAACGTGCTGGACCAGGTGCAGCACGGCAAAGGAAGCGCGGCAGAGTTCATCAATGATCCTTCCGTGTACAACAATCTGAAGCAAGCGACCGAAAGGGCAAACACCATGATGGCCAGCATCAATGAAAGCAAGGGTACGCTCGGGAAACTGATCAAGGACCCAAGCCTTTATAACAACCTCAATCAAACAGTGCAGCATGTCGAGGTGATTACTGGCCGGATTGACCGTGGCGAGGGAACGCTTGGCAGACTTTCAACAGATCCCTCGATGTATAACAACCTGCTCGCTTCGTCTCAGTCGCTCCGGGAGTTCCTTGCCGAATTCCGGACGAATCCCAAGAAATATCTGACTCTGCGGCTGCACATCTTCTGATGTGGCGGAAAGCGCCAACGGCATTGTCTGTTAGCCTGGCATCGGCGGTGGTTCTGCTGTAACATAGCGGCAGTAAGTCTTTGGATCGAGGCCGGAAAGTCCTGCGGATCGTAAGCGATGAGATTCCACATGGCCAAGCCGAACCCGGGCCGTCCTTCTGAGGCAGCAATCCGAAGGATGCCGGGAAGCGGAATACCCTCAAAGTATCTCAGAAGGGCAGCTTTCCTGTGGCTGGTTTGCCTGCTGTCTGCGGTTCTCGCACCGGCGGCTCGTGGGGCGGAGAACAGCAAGAACCAAGTTGATCTCCTGATCGCACGCAACCAGGTGCAGGACCCTTATTTCCGCCAATCTGTTGTTCTTCTTCTGCCGAATGTGGAAGCCCCTCTGGTTGTGGGAGTGATCATCAATAAGCCAACCCGGTTCACTATTGCCCAGATAATCCCCGACAGTCCGGATTTCAAGGGAGTGACCGACCTTGCGTATTTTGGCGGGCCGGTGGAAATCCGCACGCCCAGCGTCGTATTTCGCTCTTCAAAGGCCCCGAATAATGCCGTCAAGCTGTTTGACGACGTTTATCTGACCTTTGATGCCGGCCAGATTTCCAAAGCGTTCAGCGGCCAGCGGGCGGATCGCAAGGCAAGAATGTTCGTGGGTCGCGCCCAATGGGGTCCCGGCCAGCTCCAGAATGAAATCCGGCAGGGAGGGTGGTACAGAATTCAGGCGGGCGGGAACCTCGTCTTCAGCCCTCATCCCGACGATTTGTGGCGCACTCTCCACGACCGTTCCGCTCCCAGCAAGTACATCCGATACCTGCTGCCACCGGGCTTCCCCCAATCTTCCGAGCGTGACAATGCCGCGATGTGACGGCTCTGCAAGGCGGTGCGGTGTCTCCTTTTAGCGATTGAGAATTAAAGGCATTCGTGTCTGTGCCTGCACTCGTTAAACTAGCCCCAGGCAAAACTCTAGCCCCGCCGTCCCGCCTCTTGCGGTAGAATTGGAAAATCCTTTATGGCGGAAGAAATTCAAATGTTTCCAACCGGGGGGCAGTCGCCGGGCTCCTTTGCCGGGCAGGTGTGGCGGAAGCTCAAGATCACGCTTGAGATGATCAAGGTGGAGCACTCGGTGTTCGCGCTGCCGTTTGCCTTGACCGGTGCCATGCTGGCCGCAGATGGCTGGCCCGCCTGGCGGCAGGTTTTCTGGATTGTCGTAGCCATGGTGGGTGCGCGCAGCGCCGCAATGACCTTCAACCGCATTGCCGATCGCGAATTTGACGCCAGGAACCCCCGTACGGAAAGGCGTGCTCTCCCGGCTGGCCACCTGACGATGCGTTTTGCAGTGGCGTTTACGGTTGTCTCGGCGGCCTTGCTGGTGCTGGCCGCATGGGAACTCAATCCGCTGGCTTTCAAGCTTTCGCCCGTGGCGCTGGCGCTGTTGCTGCTCTATTCCTACACCAAGCGGTTTACACTGCTGTCCCACATCGTGCTGGGGACGTGCCTGGGTCTTTCGCCCGTTGCGGCCTGGATTGCGCTGAGAGGCGACGTGAGCTTGGCGATCGTCATCCTGGGTGTTGCGGTTACGTTGTGGGTCGCAGGTTTTGACATCATTTACGCCTGCCAGGACGTTGTTTTTGATCACACTATGGACCTGCACTCAATTCCGAAAAAGTTTGGCATCGCGGCGGCGCTTTATGCCTCGGCTGCGCTGCATGTGTTGATGCTGGCGCTGCTGGTGATTGTGGCGCGGATGTCCGGCCTGGGATGGATTGCACTCAGTGGTCTGGTTCCAGTGGGCGCGCTACTGGCTTACGAGCACCTCCTGGTGAAACCATCTGACCTTTCCCGCGTGAACGCTGCCTTCTTTACCATCAACGGCTACATCAGCATTCTCTTCTTTTTGACCTGGGCGGCGGCCATCCTGGTGCGCTAAACACAACTGAACAGCAATGAGATTGTCCGGAGAGCAGAATGCCGGTATTTGGTGATTATTGCGTGCGGAAGGGTGTAGCCATTTCACGGAAAACGAGCGAATCAAAGATGGCCAGGACATGTTTGCGGTAGTTAAGGACTCGTTCAACCATGGGTTTGGCGGTGGGGTCGCGGTGCGCCTGGCGCTTCCACTTCTCAAGGATATGCGGCGGTACGTCGATGTCCTCTCTCAGTTTCTGGAGCGGTTGCCCGCGCAGAAACAGGCCGTAGAAGAAGGCCGCTTCCAGTCGGGGCTCCGCGAATCTGGTGTCTTCCTGTTGCATCACGTTCTCGCGCCTCTGGGAATTCCAAGCTCAAATTCCTCATGGCACATCCAAAAGGCCCAATCAGCCCTATCAGATAGCGAAATCTTATCTTAACCCCATTGTCAAGGCCGCGAGCGGACTTCCTGTTGATTGCGCACTCGCTCCGGGATTCAAGTCCGCCCTCAGAATCCACAAGTCGATTGTCTAAGAACAGACTAGCACAAACTTCAAAAATTTCGAGACGCCAGAAACATTCTCTTTGCCTTGCAAATCTCCCTCGTCTTCCAGCCTGATTGCATCCCGCGATAAGGGGACGTAAAATAGAAAATTCGGCGGCAAGGCGCCAATTCTTAAGGACTGGAATCAATGTGCTGAATCTTCGCCTGGAAGACGTGAACCTGCAACCCATCGCCGACAAGGTTTTTGCCGGCGAGCGCCTGGACTTTGACGATGGCGTAACGCTATACAATTCGAGCGACCTGCTCGCCATCGGTTATCTGGCGCATCACGTCCGTGAAAAGCTTCATGGCATGCGCACGTATTTCAATGTCAACCGGCACATCAACCCCACGAACGTCTGTGTGGCCAGTTGTAAGCTTTGCGCTTTTGGCCGGAAGCCGGACGCCCCTGGCGCTTATACGATGGCCCTGGAAGAGGCTTTCCGCACTGCCGGAGAAAACTGGACGGAAACTGTCACAGAATTCCACATCGTCGGCGGCTTGCATCCCGATCTGCCATTTCAATATTACGTTGATCTCCTTCACGGGCTGAAGGATCGTTTCCCGTCCGTCCACCTGAAGGCGTTCACTGCGGTTGAAATCGCCTACTACGCACACATCACCCGGATGACGGTGCGGGAAATCCTGGAGCGATTCAAGGAAGCCGGATTGGGGTCGCTTCCGGGCGGCGGGGCGGAGATTTTTGCTCCTGCTGTAAGGCGGGTGATTTGTGACCACAAGATCGGCGCCCACATGTGGTTAAAGGTACACCGGACGGCGCACGAACTTGGCCTGCACTCCACCGCAACCATGCTTTACGGCCACATTGAGAGTTCTGAGGACCGCACGGATCACCTGATCCAGCTCCGCAATCTGCAGGACCAGACCAAAGGTTTTCAGACATTTATTCCCCTGGCATTTCATCCCGCGAATACGGAGCTTGGCAAGCTGGTGGAATGGGATGAGACGTCGGGGTTTATGGATTTAAAGAACATTGCCGTTTCACGGCTGATGCTTGATAACTTCCCGCACATCAAGGCCTACTGGATCATGATGTCTCCGCGCGTTGCACAGATCGCCCTGCGTTTTGGCGCTGACGATCTCGATGGCACAGTGGCCGAAGAAAAGATTTATCACGATGCGGGTGCGAAAACTCCGCAGGTGATGACCCGCCAGCAGATTGTCCGGCTGATCAAAGAGGCCGGGTTTGAGCCTTTTGAGCGCGATACGCTCTACCGGCCCGTCATGCGCACCGAAACCAGCGTAAGCGTGCAAGCGTAGCGGGTGTCTGGCCCTCTAAGAACCTTCTGTTAATTGATCTGCCTTCGCCGGAAGTGCAACGCCACCTCATAACCTAACAAAGCGAATACCGGCAGATATTCCAGGACTTGCATCAGCGGGGAGTTGGGAAACGATCCGCCGGCGGCATAGGCGATAACCGGGGAATAGCCGAGGACGCAGGTGACGGTCATCAGGAGCATTGCCGGGCTGGGGCAGAAGCAGAGAAAGGGCACAATCCAGGTAAAATACCAGGGGAAAGCGTTGGATGAAAGGAAAAGCAGTCCGGAAAGGACGATGAGCCCGGCGCGGAAAATATCCATCCTGGCCTTCAGAACGAAAATGATGAGCAGCAAAAGGATTACTCCTGCCACAAGCTGCGCCTGCCGGATTGAATTCCCTGCAGCCAAAAGCAGTCTGTAAAGACTGTCATTGCCCTCCCACTCCGCGGCGAAATCCGACAAACCTCGGAATAGATGCCCGGCCGCGCCCAGAAACGGCAGGTAGCCCAGCACAACTACCCCGCCGAAGATTCCGGCGTAGGCCCACCGGGAGCGCTTCAGAAACGCCGGCAGGAGGAAAATTGGAAAGAGTTTGGCAAGGGCCGAAAAACCCAGAAACCCGATTGACAGGGCGGTGCGACCGCCTATAATTAGGAATAAGACCGCCGCCAGCAGCGTCAGGATGGCCAGGGAATCGTTATGCCCTGACAGCGAGAAGGCTACCAGAACTGCTGGATTCCAGGCGTAGACAAGAACGTGCTGGAGCGGGCGGTCTGCTGCGGCCAGAATCAAGAGCAGCAGGGCGACCGTTGCAAGGTCTAACGCGGTGAACAGCCGCTTGTAGCCGGCAACGGTGTGAACCCATGAAAAGGCCACCTCGCTTACCGGCGGGTAGAGCGTTGGTGTGGTTTTTCCGGTTTCGATAGGATGTTGAGGATCCTGCGCCCATTTAAGCTCTGGGATGGCGGGATATACAGTGTAGGGATTCAGTCGGGCGCGCACGATGCGCCCTTCCCATTGGTAGCGGTAAACATCTTCCGAGAGCGTAGGGCTCAACGGCAAGAAAAAGAGACGAAAGACAACCGTCGCGCCTAGAATCACGAAGAGTGCGGAAGCGCCGCATTCGTACCTTTGGACGACAAAAACAGCTACCAGGTACAGCGCTCCAGCCAGTAGCATCAGTGCGATGAATTCCGGCACATGGTTCTCCAACGGCTGGTAATGGCGGATGAATTGAAAGATGCCCCCAAGGGCCAGGGCAATCAGCAAGAGGCCCAACGGGCCCCTGTAACGCGACTTGGTGAGTTGTTCGTCCATTTCAGGATGTGCGGTGTTTGTATTTCTCGAAATAGAACATTGTGGCTGAATTTTGCCTTTGTCGGTTGAGGCCTAACTCCGAGGTTCCATGATTCATATACTTCCAGGCATGCTTGAGGTTCCCGCGAACCCGGTTGCGCATTACGTGTATCTGCTTTTTCACCACGACCCTTTTAGCGGGATATACCAGCCCAACGCGTTTGATCTCTCGATTGAGATTCCTTATTTCCTGGTGCTGGCCATTCTTTCGGTTTACGGAGTTCACCGGTATTGCCTCACCTATTATTATGTGAAAAACCGGAACAAGAAGCCCAAGCCACTGAAATCCTTTGAGAAACTGCCTCGTGTAACTGTTCAGTTGCCGGTTTACAACGAGCGATACGTTGTGGATCGGCTCATCGAAGCTGCCGTTAACCTTGACTATCCGCGCGAGCTGCTTGAAATTCAGGTGCTCGATGACTCCACAGATGAGACCCGTTCACTTTGCTTGAAACTGGTTGATCGCTATGCCAGCGCCGGCTATCCCATTAAATACCTCCACCGGGAGAATCGCCTGGGTTTCAAGGCAGGCGCTCTGGCCGAAGGCTTGAAGCAGTCCACCGGCGAGTTGATTGCCGTTTTTGACGCTGACTTCGTTCCTCCGCCACCCATCCTACAACAGATGGTCCATTATTTTACCGATCCGAAAGTGGGAATGGTGCAGGGCCGCTGGACCTGGATCAACCGGGACTACTCTGCACTGACGGAAGTTGAGGCCATCATGCTGGACGGCCACTTCGTCGTG
>JAJYJL010000416.1 GCA_021789565.1 Acidobacteriota bacterium | reverse complement strand
GGGTGGGGGATGGCTTTCCCAGTTGGGTTCCAACTTTAGATTGGGAGCCGGGTATGCTGACTTTGCCGGGTCGGGTGTTGTCCATGCCGTGGGCGGTCTGTCTGCTCTGGCTTGTGCCATCATCATAGGTCCTAGAATTGGCAAGTACAATCGTGACGGTTCCTCAAACGCCATTCCGGGCCACGACATCACCATGGTGCTGATCGGCTGCTTCATCCTGGCTTTTGGATGGTTCGGGTTCAATCCCGGCAGCACGCTGGGCGCTTCCGGTTCTTTGCGGATTGCCACCATTGCCGTGGATACCATGCTGGCCGGTGCGACAGGATCATTCGGGGCGGTCTTCTATATGTGGATTCGCTACGGCAAGCCGGACGCTTCAATGAGCGGCAACGGCCTTCTGGCAGGCCTGGTTGCTATAACGGCTCCCAGCGGATTCGTTAACACGATTGGCGCAGCCATCATTGGATTGATTGCCGGCGTGCTGGTTTGCCTCAGCGTTGAATACATTGACCGCATTGCGCACATCGACGATCCCGTCGGCGCTATCTCCGTTCACGGGACCTGCGGGTTGTGGGGAGTGCTTTCGGTCGGATTGTTCGCCGATGGGACGGGCATGAGCGGTGTTAAAGGTCTGTTCTACGGCAATCCCGGGCAACTAGTCGCCCAGATGATCGGCGTGGCGACTCTGTTGGGCTGCGTTTTCACCCTCACGTTTGTATTCAATCTGTTCGTCGACTACTTTGTCGGCCAGCGCGTTTCGCCACAGGCTGAACTCGAAGGTCTGGATATTCCTGAAATGGGAGCTCTGGGGTATCCCGAGTTTGTGTTGAAGATGCAAGGGGCCGGTGCCGCATAGGGGCCGGCTTCTCCCCCGCGGGGGGTTCATCCAGGAAGAAAGAGATTAAAAGGAGAATTCGATGGCAACGATAGCGGTTGAAACTGCAGTCCGGCATTATGCCGAGGCCATGACCGAAACGTCCGAAGTTCTGGCGGTGCAAGGCTCGTCTCTTCCCGTGGAAGTCTCGAAGAAATTCTCTGAGGCACTGGAACTGATGAACCACGGGGAGGCGGCCGCAGCAGCCACATGCTTTGAGCAGATTGTCCAGGCGGTGCCAGATTATGCGGACGCACACATTGGGCTGGGCGTTGCTTACGCGGTTACGGGCAAGATCTACCCCGCATTGGACCACCTGGAAGAAGCAACCAACCTGGAGCCGGACAACTTTTTTGGCCATTTCAAGCTGGGCCAGCTCCAGTTCAAGCTGCACGTGCCAAAGAAGGGTTACGAGGAGATGCAGAAGGCGCTGGACTGCGCAACTTCGATCGAGGAGCGAAAGCTGGTGGGGCAGTTGATCCACGAGCAGAAGCAGCGGGAACAGAAAGGCCTGGCACGGCCCACATGGGACCGGACGTTTTCAAGTAAAACCCTCTTGCTGGTTGCCGCGAGCGTGATTCTTCCGATTCTCTATATGTTTTTTGCCAGCTTGCATTAGACTTTGGAGGAGTTTTTGATGCAATCGGAATCAGTCGTTGTGGATATGCGGTCGGCATTTGTTGAGGCGGTTAAAGAACGGTGGTCGTCATTTGTTTGCGCGGCCGCTGTGGCCGTGATGGCCATTGGCGTATTTCACGCTCCCTCCGGCCCGGTGCTGCTGGGCTGCGGGGGAGCCGTCACAATCCTCGTCTTGTGGGGATGCGTTAAGCGGGTTCTGAAAAAGTAAAACTAACGAACCTGCCGTCGGGCGGATAACGGACTCGGCTTATAGGCAAGATTCAAGCGCCGCCCGCCAGCCGGACATTTTGCACATGAACATTTCACTTCAGGTCCTTTTCTTTCTTGCCATGCTCATCCTGCTGGCCAAGGCCGCGGGAGGGCTGGCTGCGCGCATGGGACTGCCCGCCGTGCTGGGCGAACTGCTGGCAGGTGTGGTGCTGGGCCCGACTCTTATCAACGTCTGGAAGTTCTCCTGGTTTTCTGTGTCGGGTCCTTCGGGCGGAGCCGCTCACGTTTCACTGTCTGCCTTTATTAATGTTCTGGCGGAGGTGGGAGTTGTTGTCCTGATGTTCCTGGCCGGGCTTGAGACGGACATCAGCGCCATGAAGAAAGCCTTCGGGCCGGCCTTCTGGGCGGCCAGCGGAGGAGTTGTGCTGCCTTTTGCAGGAAGCGCAGTAATTGCTCATCAACTGGGTTTCGCGTGGCGCGAATCCATCTTCATCGGCACGATTCTGACGGCCACAAGCGTTTCCATCACTGCCCAGACGCTGATGAATCTGAAACAGCTGCGGTCAAAGGCCGGCTCCACCATTCTCGCCGCTGCTGTTATTGACGACGTTCTGGGCTTGCTGGTTCTTTCACTGGTGATTGCCACGGAGATGCATGTCGGTAGCTCCACCACGGGAGGTTCCGCCTTGGGGAGCTTTGGCTGGACCGTCGTCCGCATGGTGGTATTTTTCGTTTTTGCGTTCCTGCTGGGCCCGAAGTTGATTCGGTGGTCCTTCAAGGCTGCGCGGCGCTTCAAGGTTGAACATACATCGCTGGCGGCGGCGCTGGCCATTGGCTTCCTGTTCGCCTTTCTGGCGCAATATGGCGGCGGCATGGCGGCCATTACCGGCTCCTATCTGGCCGGACTTTTTATCGCCGCCACACCAACGGATCACGCAGAGGTGATATCGGAGTTGCGGTCCATGACCAACTCCTTCTTCGGACCTTTGTTCTTTGCCTCCATCGGTCTTGAAATCAACGCCAGGGAGTTGGGCGGTCACTTTGGTTTCTTCTTTCTGATTCTGCTGATTGCCATCCTCGGAAAGGTGCTCGGTTGCGGTCTGGGAGCGTGGCTCAACGGGTTTTCGGGCCGGGACGGACTGGTTGTCGGCGTGGGAATGATCCCCAGGGGCGAGGTTGGGTTGATTACGGCTAACATCGGGTGGGCGGCCGGCATCGTTTCGCCCGAGATCTATTCCCTGGTTATCGTCCTGGTTCTGGCCACGACGCTGGTGACTCCGCCGTTGCTCAGCATCTGTTTCGAACGCGAACCGGCGGCTCTCGAAGTGGCGCCGGGGCCGACAGGATTGGAGAGCGTCTCCCCCGAGTGATAGAGCGGGTTTGAAAATAGAGGTTCGTGAGGATGATTCCAAGGGGCAGGTTGGACCGAATCTTATCTTGCGAGAAAGTCAGAAGAAAGGGCTGATGATTATGAAAAAAATGGAAGCCGTAATTCAACCATCCAAGCTGGATGCGGTTAAGGAAGCGCTGCAAGAGATTGGCATTCAAGGGATGACCGTGAGTGAAGTTCGTGGCCACGGACGGCAAAAGGGACACTCGGAAATCTATCGAGGCCATGAATACACCGTGGACCTGCTCCCCAAACTCAAGGTGGAAGTCGTGTTGCCGGAAACACTTGTCGAGCAGGCGATGGACGCCATCGTCAACGCCGCCCGGAGCGGAAAGATTGGCGACGGTAAGATCTTTCTCTCAGACATTGGTGAAGCGATTCGCATCCGCGACGGCCAGCGAGGCGACGAAGCCCTTTGAATTCCTACGCGTTTTACCCTGTTTATCCGGCCTCTGCGGTGGCCCGGTGCAATTCCGGCCATCAAAGCAGGAGGGCTTGCGCAGATTATCCCAGCGAAACCAGGGAGTTGCCCGCTCGCCGGCGCAGGAACCACTTCTCCAGTTCAACAGCCCAGAAGATAACCGAACTGACTACGAAGGCCAGGAGCAGGTCCGGAACCGGCAATGCCACGGTCTTGAAAACAGGCTGCAGGAACGGCACATAGATCAGGGCAAACTGAAAGATAACCGTCAAGCCTGCCGCACCGAGCAGGGGCAGATTGGATTTCAATCCGATTTCAAACAGCGATCGGCGCTCCGAGCGGATGGCCATGACGTTTGCCATCTGCGACAGCGTGAGTGTTGTAAACACCATGGTCTGCCACGCCGAATCATGGGCATTCCAGTACACGTAGCCGATAGCGAGCGAGAGAAGCCCCATCAGCATTCCCACCCAGATAATCTGCCTGCCCAAGCCGCGGGCGAACATGCTCTCTCCCGGCGGGCGCGGCGGGCGGCGCATGGCGTCAGATTCCGGCGGCTCCACCGCCAGGGCCAGCGCGGGCAAGCCGTCGGTCACAAGATTCATCCACAGGATCTGGACTGGAAGCAGCGGCAAGGGCATTCCGAATAAGGGCGTCACCAGCATCAGCCAGATTTCGCCGGAGTTCGTCGCCAGGATATAACGGATGAATTTGCGGATGTTGTCATAGATCACCCGGCCTTCTTCAACGGCAGCGACAATGCTGGCGAAGTTGTCATCCAGCAACACCATGTCAGCAGCTTCCTTGGAAACGTCAGTCCCGGTAATTCCCATGGCCACGCCGACGTCGGCTTTTTTCAGCGCAGGAGCGTCGTTGACCCCGTCGCCGGTCATCGCCACAATGTGGCCGCGCCGGTGAAGGCCTTCCACGATCCGCAGTTTGTGCTCCGGAGAGACTCTGGCGTAAACGGACACCGACTCCGCCAGTTGCTCCAGTTCTCCCGGGGAAATCCGCTCGATCTGCTGTCCTGTTACCACGGTTCCGTTATCGGAGATCCCAAGCTGGGCGGCGATGTAGCGAGCGGTCAGGGGATGGTCGCCCGTGATCATCATCGGCCGGATGCCTGCCCTCTTGCAGGTGGCGACCGCGGAAGCTGCTTCCGGCCGGGGCGGATCAATCATTCCAATTATGCCGACGAATGTAAGCTGGCGCTCCAGTTCATCGGCTTCGGGAGGGGTAGGCCCCAGGCATCGGAAAGCCACCCCGAGCACCCGCATTCCGTTGGCCGCCAGCTTGTCATTTTCTTCAGTCAGCCGGTCGCGCCAGGCATCGTTTAACGGTTCGCGTTGGCCGTTGACCCAGACCGAATCCGAAAGGCCCAAAAGGATATCCACCGCTCCTTTGGTGAATGCGATGAACGAGGAAGAATTCTGCTGGCAGGCCATTCGAATTCCTGGTGGGAGGCCCCCTTGCCCGGAAGGATAACGATGGACCGTCGTCATGCGCTTTCGTTCAGACGTGAAAGGAACCTCTGCAACACGCGGCAGGAGCCGGTCCAGGTCAGGCTTCAGAAGGCCCGACCGCGCTGCGGCCACCACCAGGGCGGTCTCAGTAGGATCACCCATGGGAGCCGATTGGGTTGTCGTACCTGCATTCGACCGCATCACAGCGTCATTGCAAAGCGCCGCTCCCGCCAGCATCAGGTTGAAGCCGGCCTGGCTGAGTTCGGGAAATTCCTCGCGGTAGTCATCCGGAGTGTGGTTATTCAGCTCCACCTTGTGGTCGGCAAGCTGGAAGATTGTGGCGGCCATCTGGTTTTCGGTCAGCGTCCCGGTTTTATCCGAGCAGATCACGGTGACGGAACCCAGCGTTTCGACTGCGGACAGTTTGCGGATCAGGATCCTCCGCTTCAACATGCGCTGTGCGCCCAGCGTTAGCGCGATGGTCATCACTGCCGGCAGGCCTTCCGGCACGGCGGCGACTGCGATGCTGACGGCGGTCAGGAAAAGGACCTTCAGGTCATCACCGCGGAACCAGCCGAGGATGAAGATGAGAATTACGATCAAAAGGGCTGCCGTCGCCAGTACTTTTCCGAGTTGCGCCAGGCGCTTTTGCAGCGGCGTCGCTTCCCGCTCGACGGTTTGAATCATACCGGCGATCCGTCCCAGTTCGGTGCGCATGCCGGTTTGGGCAACAACGGCTTCTCCGCGCCCTGCGGTGATGTGCGTGCCCATGTAAACCATGTTGCGGCGGTCAGCCAGCGCCAGGTCCGGCTGTCCCAGGGCTTCTTGCGTTTTCCGAACGGGCAGAGACTCGCCCGTCAGGGCGGCTTCCTGGGTCTGGAGGTCAGCGCTCTGGAGCACGCGACAATCAGCAGCTACAAAGTTTCCGGCCTCCAGCAGGACAATATCGCCGGGGACCAGGCCCACCGCCGAAATTTCGCTGACTTCTCCCCCGCGGCGCACCTTCACGGATGGGACGGCCAGTTTCTTCAGGGCGGCCATTGCTTTTTCCGCTCGATACTCCTGACTAAAACCCAGGACGGCGTTGAGGATAACGATAGCCCCGATGGCAATGGCATCACTGTAATCACCCAGAAGCGCCGAGATAATGGCAGCGATGATCAGGATGACCACCATCAGTTCTTTCATCTGATCGAGAAAAATCAACCAGGGACTCTTGATCCCGCTTTCTTTCAGTTCGTTGCGGCCAAACTCGGAAAGCCTGCGGGCTGCTTCAGCCTCGCTCAGCCCGGTGGCAGAGTTGCCTCCAAGTTCTTTTACTGCCGCCTGCGGTTCGATCTGGTGCCAGTTGGTCATGGATCATGGTTGGCCGCGATGAACCCGCTGCCGGAAATGGCAGGGTTATCGGGCCGGTCCGCCAGGGTGTCTGGTGTGGCTTCGCAGGCGCCAGCCTCTGGATTCGTTCCCACCCGCAAGGGACTCGGGCTTCAGCCATGGCCGAACCGGGGTCTTTCGCCTGCCCCATGTTGAGAATACACGAGAAGGAAGGGGATGCAAAGTTGCACCTCGGCCAATATTTCGCTTCCCCAGTACCCTTGTTTCGTTCAGTTGGCGCCCGCACACCAGCCTACACGCCCCCTGGGCTGTCCCTCACACCGCTCTCATAGGGATGACCGGCGATCCTGAAAGTATTCTAAGAGCGAATTATGAGCTTGAATCTTTAACCAGACGGTGGTACTTACTTGTATATGGACAAGCAGAGTCCACCGGAAGTATCGGTTTCCTGATCACACCGCTCTTGCGGTGCGGACCGATCCCAGCAATCAACCGCTGGGCGACGGCCATAGAAAAAGAAACCATGGGGGCGCCACCCGGCTCCCCCATTTGCATTTTAGGAAGTGAAAAGCCAGTCAGAAGTTTATTCGTTTGGCAAGACACGTCAGTACTTTTTGCACGAATTGCAGGAACGACGTCCCGTCCAGCCAATCTCCGGTAATCATTCACCCGGCGTGTTACCGTGTGTTCGAACACCCCCTTTTCACCCGCTTTAGTCCGTGAGAAAATACAGTGGTTTACGAAATGGAC
>JAJYJL010000415.1 GCA_021789565.1 Acidobacteriota bacterium | reverse complement strand
AAAACCGGGCTTTTCAGGAAACGTCAGGCAGAAATGCAAAAACAGAGCAGGCTGCAGGAGCATGGCCGTTACATTCAGCCAGTAAACCGAGGAATCAAACAAATTCAGCTTGCCCGTGTAGGAGAAGCAATACAGAACGAACGACACCAGGCAGAAAAGATAAAAGTGCAGAGATTTTGCCGCCGACCAGCGCCGGATAAAAACAAACGCTCCGATGATCAGGTAAAGGATCCCGACAATTTCGAGATAGCCGTGCAGCCCCGGCGAATTATCGGCGGGCGCAAGCACTACACCAGCCGTAAAGGATTCCCCGCCGCGAACCAGGCTGTAAGTAAGCCGAGACCATGCGCCGCTTTCAAAAATTTCGCGCGCGGCATCAACCGTTGTTTTAACGGAATGGCCGTCAATAGCCGTAAGGACGTCTCCGGCAACAATCCCAGCCTGCTCGCCGGGAGAATGCGGAGCCACGCTCCAGGCTTTCAAGCCCTGAGAGGTTGTTACCCATGAAACGCCGTCGGTAGGAAGCTGATAGACCCTTCTCTGCTGAAAGTTTATGAAAGCAAAAACAACAAGCGCCACGCTCACAATTGCGAGCAGGAGGGTCAGGAACCGGTATGGAGCCCGTACGCTCATGAAACCTGCGCTATCCCAGAACAAAACAAGGACTTACAAAAAACCGCAGCAAATTGAGTTCCTTATCGTCATCCCGGTCTTTCCCTTGCTTTTCAGCGCATCTTGCACTGCTTACGAGGTTCTTTAAGCCACCGAGATAAAAACTATATGGATTTTGGAATTCCTAGTATGAAAACCAGTAGAATTCCAATCTCCGAACTCCTTCCTTTGCCGCGTATTAAGGCTCACAATGGTCTGTGTTTAGTCCTCAGACTACCTTTAAAAAGCGAGAGGTGCCCTCTAATGGGCCTCAAAACTGAACCGCAAACCCACCCCGAATGCTTTGATAAGCAGGGGTAAGCAAAACGGACCTGCCGTCTGCCTGCCTGACCGAAACAGAGCCCTGACCCAGCAAGTTCCTGAAATCAGCTATGGCGACAATTTGCAGAGGCAGCATGTCAATCTTGGGAAGGGGCTGGCGGACTTGCACCCCCAGGAATGGCTGGCACGCCATCCTGCCCTGACCGTAAGGGTCAACCACAGTGATACGACCGGAGGGGATCCAGCTATAACTGCTGATAATCTGGGTTTTCAGCCCAGGGATAAACGTCGAAAAACGGCCCGAAATCGACTGCGTGAATTCTGCGCGTACGTAATCGGGCAAGTTCGCCGCGTCCACGGGAGCCCCTCCGCTAAACGCGGAAGAGGGGTCGGCGACGAGGGCGCTTCCGATGGCGTACATGACGCCCACTTCACTGCGCGGCCCAAGCTTCTGATCATACGAAATTTCCGTTCCCGAAGAACCATAGTGCCCGGCATTCAGGACAGCCCTGCTCCCTCCGGGAGTGATCAGAATGTTCCCGGCCGGCGAGGAATCCCGCAGGTCCTGCACCCCTCCGACGCCCCAGACAGCCACATCCTGAAAGGCGTCGTGATAGGCGGCAAACTCAATCCGGGAACCCGGGCGGAGTTTTCGCTGCAGACGGGCTTCCGCATGTCGGGCATTTTCAAGCCGCGGATGGAATTTGCTCATGGTGATCTGAGGAAAAGCATTGAGGTCACCGATGCGCTGAATCATGGTGTCCGGCTGGTCCAGGGAAGTCGAGGTATAGCTGAGGCTGAGGACCGTCGAAGGATCGAGCGTGTAAGCAAGGTCGATCTCCGGGTCCGTGGTGCCGGCATCACTAACGGAATTCAGATACCTCATCTCCACGCCAGCCGTCAGCGTCAGAGCACCGGAGAGCTGGCGGGTCTGCACGTAGCGCAAAACCATTCCACGCGACATCGGCGCGTCGCGACCGTTCGCCGCTGTAACAAGATCCGCGGCGCTTTGCATGTTCAACTGATGGACCGCCAGGCTGATCTCTTCGTGGTTGTGATTGAGGAAGCCGCGCCGGAAGTCAGCAATAACCGAGGAGCCATCCACACTACTCCGGTTAACGGAGCCGGCAACCAGGACGTCGGAATTCGCATCCAGCGGATGCAGATAGGCCACTACCGTAGCTGTGCCGCCGCCTTGGGAAAGACCGTTGGCACCGCCCTGATCGGGCACCATAGCCACCACGCGCCGGGCAGGAAGAGGCGTTTGATCAGCTGCCTTGCGGCGATCACGGTCAGCCTTTGTATAACGCAGAATCGGGCGGGTTGATTCGGAGGTCCGCAGGATCCATTTCCAGCCCTGGTTCCAGGCGCGCAAATCATTTGTAGGACGCTGCCAACGGACGCCTGAAAGGATGTCAGCCAGCGCGAAGGCTTCCCGCGTGGTCGCGCCCGGCCTTACTTCAACCCTGTTTCGAAATCCTGGCAGTTTTGAGGGGGAAATGACCTGCAGAGAGTACCACCCCGGTGTCACTCGGCTGATCGCAAAATTGCCCTGGGCATCTGTGAAAACCCGGTTGAGCGACCCTTCCAGCAGGTTATTCGAGCCGCCAATGCCGGCCCCTGTCAACAGGACGGTGGCACCCATGATCGGCTGCCCGGCGCCATCCGTGACATTGCCGGAAACCCTTCCGAATTGGGCGCTGAAGCCCTGGCAAGCCGTTAGCAGAACGACTAGCAAGGCCCCGGCGGAGATCAGTGCCGCGCCTTGCCCCGGATTTTTTGAGCGTTGCATAATACTCTCGTCTGGCCCGGATTAGAGGTTAACCCCTGCTTTGGACCCGGCACTCGACCCAGAGCCTACTTCTCAACCTGGAAGTTGGTCGTCTGGGTATCCGTCTGGTCCTTCACTTTGTCTGTAATCTTGATCTGCAATGTGTATTTCCCAGGCTCGAGCAGCTTGACCGGCATCGTTTTTTCCAGAGTAACCTGCTCTGAAGCATCTTTGATGTTGGCCGCCGATTCCGTCTGGTTCAAAATCGCTTTACCGTCCTTCGAAATCAGGTAATCGATATTCGCGGACGGCAGGTGCGTTTTCGGATCAATACCCAGATTATAGACCTGCATGTAAATACCAAAGTTCTGGCTCTGTGTAAAGACCTGATTTACATTGGGGCGCACTTTTGTGCCCCCGATGACAAACCGGCCCGAACCCACCTCACTGGTCGGAAGCGGCTGGATCAGATCCGCCAGGATCAGCGAACTGCTGCTCAGTTTACTATTGCTGAATTGCGGCACCTCAATTCCCAGATTCTCTGACCCCATATGGCCGCTGTGGTCATCCTTGACCACAATGCTCAGCTTGTAACGCCCGGGGCGCAGGTAAACGGCCTTCTGATAGACCGATTTCTGGTTCACATAAGCCTGGAAATCATGCTGCGGGACGTCCACCGCGACACTGTCCTCAAAAGTATTGGCAACTCTACCGCCTATCGTTGTGAGCCGGCCATAGATGTCAAGAACGGCGTGCATTACGCCATCTTTGTTCTCAAACTGCATCTCGCGGTTCGGGACCTGAATGGTGACTGGCGTGAGCACTGTGTCGTCCGTAATCTTGACAAAGTCGGTCCGAACACTGAAGGGCAGAAGTTGAGCCGTCAGCGTTGAAGTCACCATCGTTTTCAGGTCGTTGAATTTAACGGAGGGCGCCTGGAAGATCTTCGAGTAGAGGTCCAGACGGTTGAATTCATCGTACTTCGCGCCCATCATGTTGGACGTCACCATGGATCCCCCCGAGCCGCCGCTGCTGCTGCTATTCAACTGGCTGGGACTAATCACAAGGTTGGGGTTCCAGATGGACCCGATCGCAACGCCGCCCTGGCACCCCGTCATGTCACCCGGCACATTCGCCATGGCGTCTTTTTCGCAGGGGTTCATGGTGAGGTGGTACTCACCGGTCATGGTGGGGTCCACGAACTCAAGTTCAACATTTTCGCCGATCCCGGGAATATAGCGGTAGGTCCAGTCCTCAAACGGATAGGTCGTCATCTGATTAGAGGCGTCGGGACCGGAATAGGGGAGATCGGACGGGTTAGCTATATAGGTTCCACCGCTCGGATGGCTTTCAATCTCGTCCGGAGGGCCATACATGATGTAGATGTGCCCGCGGTCAGTTCGCCAGCCGGGGATGCCGGAAGAATAATGCTCGTTTGCATACGCGATACGGCGGTAAATTTCTTCTTTGAATGTGTTCTCAGAAGAGCCGGGGTTGGGGTTGCGCCGCCGCCAAAATTCCTCGATGAACTGGTCGCGCTCCTCATCGGTGGTGAACTTCTTGAACGCCTCGCGCTCAGCGGGTGTAATGAGGTAACCGATGGGCCCGTTAATCCACTGCTTATACGGGCTCTCCATTTCCTTCTGGATTGCCTTCTGCCGCTTTCGCTCCTGCTTGGTAAGCTTCTGTTCCTCTTTGGCCTTGTCTTCTTTCTTGTCCTTGCCGGCAAAAGCAGGTAAAACCGCCGCTCCCAGCGCGCCAGCCACCAGCAGAATCACAGCAATCCAACGAGCTCGGCTATTGAGTTCCCGAGTGCCCATGAGTCCTTTCCCCAACTTCACCCTCCTTCTCCGCCTCGGAGAATCAATATCCTCAATTTTATTTTTCGAAAACGAGAAAGTCAACCAATTCCAAGCCCTCAGAATCAATAGTAACAGGTTCTAGAGGTTTTCCGACTTATAGGGATGTAATTTGGGGTTGGAGGGTGGCCTGAGAGAGCAAATTCGCATTGAGCATTTTGAAGGCCGCCCGGACCCTTTTCCCGGCCTGCAATCCACCCCCTTCCGGGCTAATTCGCGTGTCATTACCGGCCAAGCGGCTGTAAAATATTAAGAGAAATTGCAAAGGAACAGCTTCCCATGGCGTGGCCTCCCAGGGAGGATATCCGGGCAAATCATGATTCCCGAAGTGGAACCTTTTCCGGTTCCCGTACGTATAAGAATTGTAAGAATGAACTCTGTCACGGGAAGTCCCGGCGGTTTTGGTTCCTGCATGGGAGTGCAGCGCCATCCGGATTAGTTTCCGATCTCCTTTGAAAAAGGAGATCCCTGAGAAGGTTAAAATGGCTCAAACCACAGAACTCAATATAGGCCAGGTCAGGCATCTTGACGGACAAGACTCGGGTTCGCGGCATGCCGGCCCGGGCGGGCACGGCAAGCGTGGTCTCTCAAAGACAAAGAAAATCATTCTGCTCGTTGGCGGCGTGGCGGTCCTGGCCGCCCTGGTGATTGGCGGGATTGCATGGAGCCACCGCGGGCTGATCACCGTGCAAACGGGTAAAGTTGTGCGGCAGGACCTCTCCGCAATCGTGACGGCTTCAGGGGAAATCAAGCCGCCCCCGGACAAGTTCGCCACCGTCAACGCCAACTCCATGGGCAAAGTAACGGAGATATTTGTCAAGGAGGGCGACCGCGTCAAGAAAGGCCAGCTCCTGCTTCGCACAGAAGACATTCAGCAGGAGGCCGGCGTAAAAGCCCAGCAGGCCGCCGTAAGGTCGGCGCACGCCGACTCCCAGGTTCAAGAGGCGGCTGTCAATTCAGCTACAGCAAACCTCCAAACCGCCCAGGCCAACCTGTCTCAGGCGCAGGCCAAGCTCCAGCAGGCCAAGGACGATTTCTCGCGCGCGGAGCAGATGCTCAAGTCGCAGCTGATTTCGCGGCAAACCTTCGACCAGAACCTGAGCAATTATCAAGTGGCAGATGCGGCCGTCGAATCTTCCAAGGCGCAGGTGGCACAGGCCAAGGCACAACTGAACCAGGCCGTATACAACCGTGATATGTCCCACGCCCGTGTGCTGCAAAACCAGGCGCAGTTGGTCAGCATCGAGAACCAGCGTGACCAGACCATCTACACCGCGCCCTTCGATGGCGTCATCACCTATCTTCCCGTGCATGAGGGTGAAAACGTCGTTCCCGGCATCCAAAACTCCACGGGCAGCGCGCTGTTTCAGGTTGCCAATCTGGCCGTCATCAACGCCGTGGTGAACGTGGACGAAACCGACATTCTGGGCATCAAAATGGGGCAGCCGGCCGAGGTCACCATTGATGCCATCCCCGACAAGAAATTCAAGGGCCATGTGAGCGAGATAGGGATGAGCGCCCTCAGTTCCACTTCCGGCCAGACCACCACCAGCAGCGCCCAAAGCACCGCGTCAAGCTCCGGCGAAGCCAAGGACTTTACGGTTTCTGTCACGTTGGACGATCCTCCTGAAGGGCTGCGCCCCGGTCTGTCCGCCACCGCCAAGATCACAACGGCCACGCGGAAGGACGCCATTGTTATTCCGATCCAGGCGCTGACGGTCCGGAGCGAGGGCGAGCTGGAACGGGAAAAGAAAGCCAGTGCCGAGGGCAAGGCCCTGGCAGCAGAGCCCGTCGCGACAGGTCAGACGGCCGATGAAAAGAAGGAGATCCAGGGTGTGTTCATGGTCCGGGACGGCAAGGCAGTGTTCACGTCTGTTAAGACGGGGATTATGGGCACCATGAACGTTGAGGTGCTCAGCGGAGTAAAACCCGGCGACGAGATTGTTACCGGTAGTTATCAGGTGCTTCGTACTCTGAAGAACGATGCACGGGTCAAGATTGACAACAGCGCCAAGGCCCTGGGCCAGCCCACATCAACGTAATGGCAAAAGGCCAGTCGGCTAAGCTGAATTTACTTTGTGAAAGTTCGAGAGAATAACATGGAACCTTTCTCGACGACAGAACCTCAAGTCCATGCCGGACGGGACGGTGACGATTCGCCCTCGCCGGACAACATCATCATCCTTGCCCAGGACCTGTGGAAGACCTATGACATGGAAGCGGTGAGCGTCAACGCGCTTTCCGGTATCTCCTTCTCCATCGTGCGCGGAGAATACGTAGCCATCATGGGGCCTTCAGGATCGGGCAAGTCCACGCTGATGAACCTGATCGGCTGCCTCGACACGCCCACCAGCGGACAGTACTGGCTGAACGGAAGGCTGGTGAGCGAACTGACGGACGACGAACTGGCTTACATCCGCAACAAGGAAATCGGTTTTGTCTTCCAGACTTTCAACCTGCTGGCGCGCGCTTCGGCGCTCCACAACGTCGAACTGCCGCTGATCTACAACGGGACGCCCCCC
>JAJYJL010000414.1 GCA_021789565.1 Acidobacteriota bacterium | reverse complement strand
CTACTGCCGGCTTCCGTTGCGGGAGCTACGCGCAGCGTCTTGTGAATCCTGCAAGTGTCATAATGCGTGCAATGAACCGCCATCTCGTAGGCATGGCTGTCGAACTTCTCTGTTCTTTTGCGTCCTTGATTTGCCGGGCGCAATCTGTAATTCTTGAAACTTGCAGCGGCGGGTTTATCACGCCAAAGTCCGCTGTTTTTTTATTGGGGGTGGCGGCGTGAAGTCGCCTCTACAACTTTTTCAGCACTAAGGATGCCTGTGGCCTACAACGACCTGAGAGAATTTATCAGCCGGCTGGAGCGGGAAAAAGAACTGAGGCGGATTGGTGTTGAGGTTGACGTAGACCTCGAAATCACCGAGATCACCGACCGCGTGTCCAAAGCTTCCGGCCCGGCTCTGCTGTTTGAAAAGCCGCGGTCGGCAAAAGACGGTAAGGCCTATTCCGTTCCGCTGCTGATCAACACGCTGGGCACAAAACGGCGGCTGGAACTGGCGCTCGACGTTTCCTCGCTCGATGACGTGGCGAAGCGCATTGAAGACCTGCTGGCAATGAAGCCGCCCGAAGGCCTGCTGGACAAGGTGCGAATGCTGCCGAAGGTGGCAGAACTCGGCTCGTTTTTCCCCAAGACCGTCAAGAGCGGCCCCGTCAAGGAAGTTATCCAGCGCGATAGTGTGTCGCTTGCCGATTTGCCCGTGATGCAGTGCTGGCCGCAGGACGGCGGGCGGTTCATCACCTGGCCGATGGTGGTGACGCGCAGCCCCAAAAGCGGCCGGCGCAACGTGGGCTGCTACCGCATGCAGGTTTTTGACGAGCGGACCACCGGCATGCACTGGCAGATCCACAAGACCGGCGCGGAACACTTCCGCTGGCTGGAGCGCCAGGGCAAAGGCCGCCGCATGGATGTGGCCGTAGCGATCGGTGCTGATCCGGTGACGATGCTGGCGGGCATCATGCCGCTGCCGGAAGATCTGGACGAGTTCCTGTTTGCGGGTTTCCTGCGGCAGAAGCCGGTGGAACTGGTGCGCTGTGAAACGGTGGATCTGGAAGTTCCCGCCAACGCAGAGATCGTGCTGGAAGGGTACGTTGATCTTGATGACATTCGCGTGGAAGGGCCGTTTGGCGACCACACCGGCTACTATTCGCTGGCGGACAATTTCCCGGCGTTCCACCTGACCTGCATCACGCGGCGCAAAGACCCGATTTATGTTTCCACGATTGTCGGTCCTCCGCCGATGGAAGATTACTGGATGGGCTTTGCCGTCGAGCGAGTCTTCCTGCCTCTGTTGCGCCAGCAGATGCCGGAAGTCGTTGATATGCACATGCCGCCCGAAGGCGTATTTCACAACCTGATCATTGTTTCCATTCGCAAGAGCTATCCCGGGCACGCGCGCAAGGTGATGAACGCCATCTGGGGATTGCCGGGCGCCATGTTCTCAAAATGCATCGTGGTGGTGGACCATGACGTTGACGTTCACAACCCGAGCGAGGTGGCGTGGAAGGCTTTTAACCATATCGATCCGGAGCGCGACATCCAGTTTGTACTGGGGCCGGTGGACCAGCTTGAGCATGCCTCGCGCCTGCCGAATTTCGGCTCGAAGATGGGCGTTGACGCCACGACGAAATGGCCGAGTGAAGGCTTCACGCGGCCCTGGCCGGATGAAATCGTCATGGACGCAGAAACCAGGAGCAAAGTGGACAAGCTCTGGGCAAGCTTGAAATTGTGACCGCTGCCGGCGCTGTGGGTGATGCCCTTCAATAGATTGCCTGCGGCTGCCCGGTCTCCGGCCGAGCGGGCGTTGTGCCGAGGCCTCAAGGCTGCCGCGGCAAGAAGATATAGGTCCTTCTCATTTTTCCATCCAATTTATAATTCTCCAGCAGGTTCTTCCGGAAGCCGGGTCCAAAAAAGGCCTGCGTGTAGACCGTTGCTCCCAGTTCGGATTCAGGGTCGATGAGAGTGACCACGGCGCTGAAATCCTTTTCCTGAAGCATCTTCCAGAGAGGTTCAGCAAAACGTGGATCGCGCGAATTGAAGGCCCGCAACATGAAAGGATCAAGAACGTAAGGGGTCTGGCCGGCCAGAACGGGGATCAGGGGGTTTTCGGCCAGGATTGGTTTGGGATTGTTTCCAACGGCCTGGAGTACGGTCCGGAACTCCTGCCGGCGCGGAATCGTGTCTACTCCATGGCGCAGGTTCCTTGCGGCGGGAAAGAACGCCATCAGAGCGCAAATCGCGAGAGCCGCCATTCCAAAGGAAGCCTGCTGCTGGCCGGAGCGGGAGACCCACACAGCAAGCAACACGATAGCGGCCGCGTGCAGATCGATCAGGTGATTGTAGTCGGCCCCGATCGTTGTGAAGATGGCCAGAATTGTTGCGACTGCGAAGAGGAAATAGAACGGAGGCAAGTCCTCCCATAAGCGTCCCGGCCAGGCTGCCAGGGCGGCGGCAGCCAGCAATATGAAAGGAAATCCACCCAGATCTTCCACACCCGTGTACATGGCAAAGCGCTGAGGGGCACGAAAGATGGAAGTCCAGGGCGCTCCTGCGGTCGCGCTCTCCATGAAGATTTCAAAGACGCGGCCATGGCTTGCGATAAGCATTGTGCCGAGCACAATTGCAAAGCCGCCCGCCAGGAGCGCTGCCAGGGTCCTGGCTTGCCGGTGCCGGCCCGAAAGCAGGAAATAGAGTAATACGGCGGCTGGAGCATAGACCGCCGTCACCTTGGCCGAAAAGGCGAGCGTAAAAAGGATGGCCGCGGCGGCCAATTGCGGGAAGCCGATGGCAGGTCCGGCACACGTCCAAAGCCCCCATACCGCCAGCGCGGCCGGCAAGACATCGCCACGAACTGTGAGCAGCGCCAGTTGGATTGATTCTGAGCAAAGCAGAAGCAGGGACGAACAACTCGCGAGAAGCTTGTCGACCCCCAGCCTTCGCAGCAGCGCATAAACCCCTGTCATGAGGGCAAGCGTTGCGGCGAGCGAAAGAATGTGACCCGTCACAATGGGGTCACCACCCAGCTTCATGAGCACGGCTTGCAGCACGAATACGAGCGGGAAGTAACGTGTTCCACCGTAACCAAGCGGCCCGTAGAGCGGGCGGTAAAAGACTCCGTGGCACAAGTCATTGGCCAGCGCGATCCAAACGCCCGAGACGTGGTCGATGTAAGCGTCATTGGTCCAGCAGCGATGAATGCGAAGCACCGTAATGACGAGGATCGGGATCGTTGAAATAACCAGGAGAGACCGCAAGGCCCTCCATCTGAAGCCGTCTTCCATAGCACTCCTGAAACGCCCCACTTTAGCAAGGGTGTCGAAGAAATGCTAGAATCTTGCCCTCCAGTTTGTTGCCGGGTCCTCATGCCGGCTATGGCGCGTGAGATCTGTAGGGGGCCTTTCGGTCCGGGCATGGGGATGAAGGGTGACGCCTTGGAGCCGCCATCGGAGGGTAGCGGAACGGGGACCTGCGCTGTCTGTGGCGGGGTGCCTCTCACTAAGTTCGCCGGCTTTCGCGGAAAGCGACAAGGAGAGAAGTGCCGAACTGCGATGACGACTTACTCCGGTTGGGTCCGCAGCCCGCCGCGCGGCGATTCAGTCTGAGGGGGCGGGCAGACCTTTGCGGATTTGTGTTCTCTATGGCGCCGCGCCTGTCGGCGCATACCTATGGGGGAATCTGGTCTTTTCTCACCGGAACTGGAGCCAGGCCTTGATGAATGGGTTACGAAATTACCTGTGGAGGCTGAAGCAGCGGAACAAGCTGATTTGCTACTGGCTTGTCCGGCTGTCGAGCCGGCCATCCCCGTTTACCTTTCGCGGAAAGTCATACCGCTACTTCTGGCATCGCTACAACGCGACGTGGAGAAACGAGCGCGCGGTTGAAATTCCCATTGCGCGTGATTTTCTGGCAGGCGTTCCGGCGGAGAGGGTGCTGGAAATCGGCAACGTGCTTTCCCATTACGGTCCGGTGTCGCACGAAGTCGTGGACAAGTACGAGCGGGCAGAAGGCATCAGGAACGAAGATGTTTGTGATTTCAAGTCCGACAAGAAATATGATCTGATCCTGAGCATCTCAACGCTTGAGCACGTCGGCTGGGACGAAGATTCCAAAGACGAAATGAAAGTCCTGAACGCGTTTGAGAATCTTCGCAGGCTCCTTGCACCGAAGGGTAGGCTGGTGGTCACCATCCCTCTGGATTACAACCCGCCTCTCGACCGCATGATCAGCGAAAGCCGGATCAGTTTTACGGAGCGCGCTTACCTGAAGCGTGACCGGCGCTACAACAAATGGAGCGAGGTCAGTGCCGGGGAAATCCGTCACGCTCATTATAACCGGCAAACGTACACCGCTCGCGAACTGCTGGTTGGCATTATCGAAAACTCTATCACCCCGGATTCTTGATGGTGACGCACCAGGAATCCTGAATGTGGGTCAACGGAAAACAACCTGGCAGATGCACACCGCCGGCCGGCGGTCCTGGAATGCCGAACGCGAAACTCCAGGGCCGCCGCCAGATCAAACATTTTTATTCTGTTTTGCTTGATTTCGAGTGTGCGAAATAGAGGTTCTCTTTCCACCCGCCAGGGCTGATCTCCGTTATGGCGTGACTGTTCGACGCGACTGTATTGTAATCGATCATGGTCTGACTGTTTTTCCGCGTCTTGCTGGCCACCCTCACGGGTACCTGGCCCATCAGCTTTCCTTCATTGTTGTAAAACTTGACCGCTGGCGACTTCGTATTATTGACAACGTCGATCCGGTAGTTGCCGGGTTTCAGGTTCAGCGTCTTGCCAACTTTCGAAGCATAAACTACGTCGATCTTTTTCGTTTTGGCGAACGCCATTCCCGTGCACAAGAAAACAACACTTATAAGAGATAAAATCGTTGTTTGCATTTTGCTGCCCATGATAAAGAACTGACCTCCTAGTGTTTATTTTTAACTACAATATGTATGAACCCAGAAACCACCGCAGAGGTTGCCCGTCGCACGAAAAGGCGAAATAATGTGTTCATTTTTGAAACACTCTCACAGGACTGGCCTAAATTTGGACAAGTTTTGTTCATTCCAGGAGAGTTAGGGGGAAAGCGAAAACTCCGGCAGAGTTGCTCAGTCAAATAATCCGGTTGTTGAGTATGGGATTCTTGCTTCAATCAGCCAGGAATTTCCAACTTTTTCAATGCTTGCTTCGCGAAGCCAGCAGGCCTTATCCAAGTTAGCTGCGCCAATTCCTCCCACCGCAACACGGCTTAAAGCAGAACCCAGAATGACGGGCGCGAGAAACCAGCAGACACGGTCTACGAGACGCATGTCAAAAAAGCTTCCCAGCACTTCGCCGCCGCCTTCAACCATCAGGCTAATTATCTCTTCATTGCCCAGACGTTTGAGTAACGCTCGCAGGGGAACATGTTTTCCTCTAAATGACATCACTTTTGCACCAGCGTGCTCAAGGCGAGCCTTTCTTGCGGCGCTGGCTCTGGCAGTGCAGGCAACGATGCATTTGCCTGATTTCACAACCTGGCTATTAACCGGAACTCTCAAACTGGAATCGAGAACGATTCGCCACGGCTCTACTGTGCCGTCCTCTCGTGGTCCCAGGTGCGGATCATCGCTCAAGACTGTATTGATGCCCACCAGCACGGCCTGATGTCCGGCTCTCAGAAGCCTTGCTCGGCGGCGCGCTACCTCGTCCGTGATCCACTTTGATTGCCCGGTTCGTGTTGCAATTTTGCCGTCCAGGCTGGTTGCCAACTTGGCGGTAACAAAGGGCAGGCCGGTGGCCTGGAACTTCACATACATCTCGTTCAGTGCAGCAGCTTCAACCGAGCAGAAACCGCTGCTGACCATCAGCCCGCGCCTGCGGAGCAGGCGAGCGCCCCTGCCGGCAACACGCGGATTGGGATCCTGCATAGCGTAGAAAACTTTTCGGACTCCTGCTTTCAGGATGGCATCCGTGCACGGTGGTGTCCTTCCGTGGTGGCAGCAGGGCTCGAGTGTGACATAGAGATCTGCGCCGCGCGCCAGCGTGCCGGCGTCCAGCAGGGCCTCAACCTCGGCATGATTGGAGCCCGCGCCGCGATGGAATCCTTTTCCTACAACGCGCCCGTTGCGGACAATCACGCAACCAACCCACGGATTAGGGTAGGGTACGCCGGGGCATTGGCGCGCGAGGTCGAGCGCCATGCACATGTAGAATTCAGGCGACCGGCGTGTGGTTCGTTTGCTCAATCACTGCACCTTGCTCAGGAGGTGTCCCAGCTTATCTTTTTTCACTTTCAGATAGTCACGGTTGGTCCGGGTGGGTGTGATCTCCAGCGGAACACGTTTCAGAATGTTGAGACCGTGGCGCTGGATTCCTGAGACTTTTTCGGGGTTGTTGGTCAGCAGAAGAATCTTGCGAACGCCCAGGTCACGCAGGATCTGCGCTCCCACTGAATAGTCCCGCATGTCTGCGGGCAATCCGAGGCGCTCATTTGCCTCCACAGTGTCCAGGCCTTTGTCCTGGAGGGCGTAGGCGCGAATCTTGTTGGCCAGTCCGATGCCGCGTCCTTCCTGGCTGAGATAGACGATCACTCCCTCGCCTTTCTCGCCTACTTTTTTCATAGCTGTCGCAAGCTGCTCGCGGCAATCGCAGCGAATGGAGTACAGAGTATCACCGGTCACGCATTGCGAATGGACCCGAACCAGCACAGGACGGTCAGGCGAGATTTTCCCCATCACCAGCGCCAGGTGCTCGCGGTTCTGGGATGGACATTCGTAAACGTGAGCAGTGAAGTTGCCAAACTCCGTGGGAAGGTGGGCGCTGGCCACGTGGACCACCAGCTTTTCCCGATACCGCCGGTACTCAATCAACTGTCCAATGTTCAGCACCTTCAGGCGGCGCTTGCGCGCGATCCTCTCAATGCTGGGCGCCAGCGCCGACTTTCCATTCGTGTCCAGGATCTCGCACATCACGGCCACCGGCTTCAGCCCGGCCAGGCGCACGAGATCGACAGAAGCCTCGGTGTGTCCTGCTCTTGCCAGGACCCCGCCGGTCCGTGCACGCACAGGAAAGATGTGCCCTGGCCGCACAAGGTCATAAGACTGCGCACGTGG
>JAJYJL010000413.1 GCA_021789565.1 Acidobacteriota bacterium | reverse complement strand
CTTCGAGCTGCACCGCAGAGAAGAGCAAAAGCAAGAAACTACCCCGGAACTCACATTATGATTGGTACAGAGAACGGGGGCAGGTCATCGCCATTTCGAAGAACTCAGGGCTCTTGGATGTGGCACCTGATAGCGAACACTGCTTTCACAACCCGACCACAGATCCGCGCTTCACGTGGCGTCGACAACCTGGTTGACAGCAGCAGGGTGAACACCTTTCCGTAAATGCCTCTGTTGGGCAAGTAACCAAAATGTGCCTCAGAAAACCACTCTTTGAGAAGCATAGGGACCGCTTGCAATGGGAGAAGTTCTGTTCGTTAAGGCCTGCTTTTCTTGGACGTTAGGGGCCACCATTCCCTGCGTTCCACGTTTGTGCGTCGTTCAAATAGGATTAAAGGTCCGTTGACACATAACTGTGATGCCTATTATTTCTTCATTTAAGATTCAAAACCTTAAACCGGGTAACCAGAAAAAGGGCTACGAATTCAGATTGAAACGGTATCACGCTGGGCATATACTAGACGCCATCAAGGGGGCTCATATTCGAAATTGTGGAAGATATCTTTCACCCGGGAGAATGCGGATTCTTGGGAGGGTTAAAAGGGATGCGCAACCTTCTCGCTGCAGGTTAATATGGCTAACGGCTAACTCGCATACTAAATTCTCCATATTTCTCGCAGCTGGGAATCTCTCAGGATCATAGCAACTTTGGAATTCGGGAGGGGCACTCCGATGAAATCTTCGGTCCTCCGTCCGGTATTGTTAGTAATCGCGATTTTGCTTCCTGCTTGGGGCACCAGCGTTAGTGCCCGGAGTCGGGACATACATCCTTCGAAAGCCAACACGGCCACCTTCCGATTTTTGACTTCCATAAGCATTCCTGGTCCGCGGCGCTCCTTCCTGCGAATGGCTGCGATCAGTCAGCAGGTATCCGCGGATGAAGTGGTTCCTCTCCTCGCCCACAACGTGGCAGTAGAAGGTTATACGTACAATAGGAAGGGCCAAAAGCCTGATCCCACCGAGTACCTGAACCTGTTAAAGGATTATGTAAAGCAAGCCAGGGAACTGGAGGAACTAGCCCGACCGCAGCAGGTTATCCGTATCAGCAGTTGTGACCAGGCGGGCCCGCTCCTGAAAACTCTGGGTTACGAGTTGGCGCAGCCTTGTGGCCCAGACACTTCTGTCGAAACGGCTGATCCTGAAAGAGCCTTTCTTACCGATGATTCGGGGTTTCCTCTTACATCTCTGGAACAAACTTTGCGTGGGGGCGAACCCTTTGAGTACGGATTTCAGAGTTTCAAGGTTCCTGTGCTCTTCAGCCAGGGCGACTGGACTGCGCTCGACCCAAATAGGAAAGATGACCTTCTGGATGCAATGCTCTCCGACGCCCGCTTAGCCAGGCTTTACTGGGCGCTGTCCCGCATTGACCGGAACACCCGGAATTCCCTACTAGTAGCTCCGGGACTCAAGAGGCTTTTGCCACTAGCCCCCGTTCTCGATTTCTACGGCAGCCAGATCATGATCCAAACAGGACGAGTGGAGGTTCCGGGAGGAAAGGCTGCAGAAGTAACATGGACAAAGCTTGTTGGGGCGAGAACCGACTCTCCAGGGGAATTTGTTATCCACCTGCTCGAAAAAGATGAGGGCTGGCTGGCAGCCTATTTTGATGCTTTGTCGAGGGTTAACTCCGAGCAGCAAGCGTATTTGACACAGCCTGATGTGCTGCCAGGTTTTTACGGCGCACTGGTTGGGCATAATGCTTCTCCCGGCCCTGCACGTCCGGTTTTTAGACCGGACGCGGGACTGTTGCTGCTTTTGTCGGGAATCCGGCTGGATGCGAAGGGCAAGCCGCTAATTCCGGGTACCCTTGCATTGTGGAAGGAATTGCTGGCTGACTTCCAGCGCCAGGATCACTCCCGGCTAGTCCAAAGATGGGCCAGGCGCGCTGCAGCTTGGAATGCTCCCGAGGGATTGTTGGAATCGATGGTTGCGTTCTCCCGGATCAGTTCGGAGAAGGGGCCTTTGCAGGCATATCTCTCGCTGAGCGCCATGGATCGGGCCCGGTCACCAGAAAATCGCCTGAAGACTGAAACAGTCCGCCTGCTGGCGGACAACTTCGCAAAATTTGGTGACCAATATCTAACCTTTGCTGAATTTCCGCTAAGCGACGAATCGGTCATCCTGTTTATCAAGGCGGCTGCTGCGATTGACGGCATTCATGACCGTAACTTACGCTCCGACGGTCTGGGGATTTTTCAAGCGGAAGTGGGCCTCTGGAAAATTCTGGCGAGGCAGGGCGAGATTCCTGAAGCAAACTGGGATCAATCCTGGCAGGGAGTAATCAAACCCTTTTCCGACATCCGCTCCGCTGCACAGCTGTACTCCGCTGCGCAAACCTCAACGCGGGGACTTTTCCTGGATTCTGCCGGCAAGGTGGATCTGACGCAAAACGAATTCATTGACTTGCTTGCGGGTCCGGAACAGACCAGTGAGGCAGGCAAGCAGGTAAGGATTGGTCTGGCAAACAAAATACGTTCCATGATGGCTGCTCAGCGTCTTGTTTCCCTTGATACCCTTCTCAAATTGGGAGACGGACTGGAACAAATGGCCAAGGGTAAAACCCCGTCGGTGGCACTGGTTCCGTTGGCGGTGCAACTTCGGGAGTTCCAGTTGCCTAAGCCGCTATTTACAAGGGGCGAAAGGGCCGAATGGTCCATGGGGCTCTACTCGAACCAGCATATCCAGGCTGAGATGCAAACTAAACTGGCTAAGCTTATCGAGGCAAGGCCCTTTGCCGCTAAGCTCGCGGTGGCGCGTGGCCAACTGGTTCCCTTCCTGCGGGATACTCTCGTGGGGCTTAACTATGCGTATTACGAGCCGCCCGGGGCCCAGATGATTTACAACAACTCGCTTTTTGTGCGTTCCCACGACTTTTCGGGTGAAAGCAGCATGCAGGAAGATTGTTCGTGGAAAACGCCTGACCTCTTCGGCCGCGGCCTTCCTGCTAGCGGGGGCGCTCACCTCGTCGGTTCTCTTTCAAATTTGGCCTATGTTCTGGCGCAGGTGGAAGAGAATTTCATTGTGCCGAACAGTGTGCAGTCACTGATTTGGGAAGACCTTGTGCCAACACTTATGACTGATGCAGTGATTCCGCGGTGGTGGCAGGTAACACCGAATGAGCTGCATGCGGTCGCGCTATACCAGCAATTCGGTGAGGAACTAGTCCATGCTTCCGGTACAGATCCGCAACTGCGCAAAAGAGTAATGGAGGTCCTTTCCGAGCGTTTGCTGCCAAGAAGGTCTGAACAGGTTGAAAGTGATTTGAGCGAGGGACGTTCGAATGATGCTCTAAGGTGGTTGTCGCCTGCAGATACTTTCTGCCTGGCTCTGGAGCTCCGGAAGAAGTCTCCCTCCGTTGATCCCCAGGGAGGGGAAGCCGGAAAACAACTAGACCGACTTGCTCAGCAGTTTCCAGAGGAGGTTAGCTGGAAACGGTTATCGGAAGATTTTGGAGTACCGCATCCTGCTCTCGCTGGGACCGATGCACGGTCGTTGATCAGCTCCAAGCCTTTTCCTACTTATCTGGGTTACTCCAGCAGACTGCTGGCTGAGTCCTGGGAGTCCAATAATTTGTATTGGGGCCGGTTGGCGGATGAAAAGGGTTATCCACCTGTGATGCTGAATCTGCTGGTTCCCCAGCTGACATATCGCATGGTCGAGAACATTGCTGCTACTTATCTGGACGATTGGCCGGCCCTGCTTCGGTCATTGCGGGAGACTGGCAAGGAATTTCAAGAGGGGAAATTTGTTTCTTTGCCTAATACGAAGAGCAATTCCGGATTCTGAAGACTAGGTTCCGAGTGAAAACTCCTATGATTGGGTCGGACTAAGTCTTAGATGAAGTACGGGGGCTTCGGGGGAAGGTGAGTTATGGGAAGACGCTCAATTCTGTTCTCCTTGGTTTCCATGGGGACATTCATGGGGTTTGTCCTCGCAGCGCCCCCCCAGCAGACGAAACCCGATGTGACTGTCGTTCACGTCACTGTCAACATGGTGCAATTGGACGTTGCAGTGACGGACAATAAAGGCAGGTATATAACCGGACTCGGTCCTGAGAATTTCGCGGTTTATGAAGACGGGATTAGAGAGAAGATTGCGGCCTTCGGTGAGGAAAATGGGGCCCCGCGTAGTGTGCGTTACTCCGGACCCAGTGGAAAGGTACCGCATCTGGAAACTTATGTCGCTGACGGCGCGCCAGGGGCTGGATTAATATCCCAGTCCGCAGCAGGTGCAAGCGTTTTCGTCCTGTTTGACACGAGTAATTATATGTACCGGGGATTTGCCCTTGCCCGCGACGCGATCGCGCAATTCGTTCGGTCGCTGGACCTTACGGATCGGGTGGCCTTCTACTCCTATAGTCGTGATTTTTTCCGGGCGTGCCCGCTTAGTGATAAACATACGCAAGTTCTCCGGGCTGTCCGCACAACCGTGGCTGGAGACGATGCTGCGCTTTACAACGCACTCTTGTGGACCTTAAAGGACGCTGACAAGTTTTCCGGTCGAAGGGTGATCGTGGTTTTTTCAAATGGCCCGGATGATGCAAGCATGGTATCGCCTGAAGATGTTCGAGAACTCGCCCAATCAGAGGGTATTCCGATCTACATGATCAGTACACGCGAAGCAGAGCGGGACCCACTTTCGACCGCGGTCTTCAAACGTATCAGTAGCAGTACAGGTGGGAAGGCGTATTTTGCCGGGCATTGGCAGGACCAGGAGAAGGCGTTCGCATCAATCCGGGCGGACCTAGCACACCTCTATATGCTTAGCTACTACCCTGCTTCAAATCCCAATCGAGGGTGGCGTAAGATCACGGTGAAGCTAACAGGGAGCAAGCCGCACAAATATCACATAAGAACAAGGACCGGATATCGACCGAGGGCACTTCCCGATACAGCCGAGACATTCCCGGTCCAGGAGAATACTGCGCCCGCTCTCAGCCCGGCCAACAACAGGTGACCCTGCATGCAGTATTGAGGTTGGCCTGCGTCGTAAGATAAGGATTCTACGCTGGATATCTAATCAGGATTGCAAAATAGAGTGACGACTAATATTGTGGCGGCGGTCTATGCCCGCCGGTTATTGGGCGCTCATAGAGCGCCGCTACAGAAGGTCAATGTCACTCTATTTTGTAATACTCGGTAGGTGTGAAATAAGGCCGCTTGTGTTATTGCGCTACATTCCTTTCGCGCGTGTGTAGCACTGGCGCAAGAGTGTTGGCCGGGATCTTCTGTTGAATCAGTCAGTGGATTGGCTGAGTCACCTTCCTCCGCGACGCCCAAGTCAAAATGACATTGATATTCATCTTACCTCTGACGTATTCTCGGGGTCCGAGATAAAATCCGGATCAGAAACATTGCTTCTGGCCGTGCCGGAGTCCCTTTGTATGAGCCAGGTGATGGTGGTGAAGCAGACTTTGATGAATCTGGATCTGGAAACCGGGGAAGGGATCACTGGGGAATGCCGCATCGATTTACACGAAGGGAATTTGTGCGAACAACGTCACTGGCATCGCTGGAACTCCCGGCGACAGCCTGGCTTAAGAAAATTCCTTTGAGCGGAGATGCGCAAAGCACTGGAGCGGAGTTATGGAAGTCCTTCGTCAAACCCCCGGATGACGCTCGTATCATGATGCGGTGGTGGTGGTTTGGTGCTGCGGTTACGAACGAGGAACTAGAGCGGGAAGTACATGCAATGAAGGATGGCGGCATCGGCGGGTTTGAAATTCAGCCGGTCTACCCGCTGGTGCTGGATGATCCTGCACACGGTATTATCAACTTGCCTTATCTCTCCGACGGGTTCCTGGATGCACTGCGGTTTGTTAACCAGAAGGCCCGGGAAACAGGAATGCGGCTGGATCTTACACTTTGCAGCGGTTGGCCCTATGGCGGAAGTATGGTTCCGGTCACGCAGGCTGCGGGTATGCTGCGAGTCGTGCGCGTGCCGGTTCCGGATGCACACAGTTCTGTTTTGGTTCCCAGCCTTGAAGCGGGGGAATCGCTGATGGCGGCGTGGGCGGTTCGGGATGGTCAAGAGCAATCTGCAGAAAAGAACGCGCTGGAACTGACGGATCTCACTGGCCCAAGAGTGCAATCGGCGGGGATGGATCAATTCAACGCAGTGCTGTTTTTTATTTCCGGACGAACCGGCATGCAGGTGAAGCGCCCGGCAGTTGGGGCTGAAGGTTTTGTGATCGACCACTACGATCGAGCATCTGTCGACGCTTACTTGCGCTCGACTGGCGACCGGTTGATGGAGGCTTTCGGTTCCAGAAGGCCATACGCCGTATTCAGTGACAGCTTGGAAGTTTTCATGTCCAACTGGACTCCGAATCTTCTAGATGAATTCCACCGCCGCCGCGGTTATGACCTGAGACCTCACCTGCTTTCACTGGTGGTGGACACGGGGAGTGAAACCTCAGCCATTCGTTGCGATTGGGGTTGTACGCTCACAGAACTGGCGAATGAGCATTACTTGGTCGCATTGCGAGAATGGGCGGATCGAAACTGCACGCGACTTCGCTGCCAGGCTTATGGCGAACCGCCTGTGACTCTATCTAGCAGCAGATTAGTTGACCTTCCCGAAGGAGAAAGTCCGGACTGGAGAGGCTTGAGTCCGGCGCGATGGGCGGCATCAGCCTGCCATCTCTATGGCAAGCCAGTCACTTCTGCGGAAACCTGGACCTGGATACATTCCCCTGCCTTCAGGGCAACCCCGTTGGATCTGAAAGCCGAGGCCGATTGTAATTTCCTCCAGGGCATCAATCAGATTGTTGGCCATGGGTGGCCATATTCTCCACCGGTAGCTGAGGAGCCTGGCTGGCGCTTTTATGCTGCTGGCGCGCTGAGCAATCACAACCCGTGGTGGCCCGCTGTGCCGGATCTGGCGCTTTACTTGCAAAGAGTCTGTTTCCTTCTTCGCCAAGGCAAGCCCGCGAACGATATTGGGGTTTATTTGTCCAATAGCGACGCCTGGGCTAAGTTTACTGTCCATACCAACCCTTCAGTTAACACAATTCTGGCTTCGCTTTTGGGGAAGGACATAGTGC
>JAJYJL010000412.1 GCA_021789565.1 Acidobacteriota bacterium | reverse complement strand
CAGCACAGCTTCCCGCGCCCGCATCCAATGGCGGTTCCCCAACAGAGGATTGATTTCACCGTTGTGGGCGACAAGGCGGAATGGCTGGGCAAGAAACCAGGTGGGCGATGTATTCGTACTGTAACGCTGGTGATAAAGGGCAGCGGAGGTTTTAAAGTCGGGGTCCACCAGGTCCATGTAAAAGAGGCCAAGCTGTGAAGGAGCCATCAGCCCTTTGTAGACAATATTGCGCGAAGAGAATGAGGGAATATAACAGTCGGCAATCTTTGCTTCAGCGATGCGCCGTTCAATTTCCTTGCGGGTCAGGTAGAGGACCTGCTCAAATTCGCGCTCTTGGTCGGCGGGTTGCGCCACCAGCAGATGCCAGATTGCCGGCTGGCTCTCGCGGGCCTGAGGACCGAGCGCGTCCGGGTTGACTGGAACCTGACGCCAGCCTGCAACATAGAGCCCCCGGTTGCGGACCGCTTCTTCAGCGGCAAACATGGCCCGGGCGCGAGTCACTCCATCAGTCGGGAAAAAGAAAACGCCTACCGCGGTACGCCAATGTGGCTGAAACCCGGAATTGAGCCGGCGGGCTTCCCGCGCGAAAAAGTCTGACGGCAACTGAACGGCAATCCCAGCACCGTCACCGCTGGCGCCATCAGCATCGACACCACCGCGGTGTGTCAGGCAGCCAAGACATTCGAGGGCCTGCGTGACAACTCGGTGCGAGGCCGGAGCGTTGAGAGCGGCGACAAAACCCACACCACAAGCATCGTGTTCTTCACGCTGGTAAAGGCCGCGCCGCCATTCGCCTTCCGTATTTTGGTCCACAGATCCGAGTTCAGACACTTCTCCTCCGACCAGCCAAGCCATTTTCGTTCTTCCAAGCGGGTTCTGTGAAATGAATACTTTTTATAATCAGTATAAATAACAGCATGGTTTGCGTAAGTCCATGAATTGGCAAGTCCCATCGCTCTTCAAGCGCGTTGGAGGATTGGCGCTGCTTTGCGGGTCTGGGATGGAACGGGTCGGGAACTGCTGACCCGCCGCTTGGCAAGTTGAAGCAACAAACGCGAGAGCCGGCGCGAATCATGGCGTGCAACCCCATCCTCAGCCTGGAGCAACGGGACACAGATCGGCGAAGTTCCGAGCGCCCGGATCTTAGCCAGGTCATTGACGACGGGCTCCGCGTGTTCAGCCGCGTAGCGCCGCCGCATTGCGTGCGGAAACGGCCGATTGTTTAAAATTGCGAAATCGAAAAGATTAAATCCAATGTGTTTGATGATCACATCAAGGTGTTCAGCGGCACTGTAACCTCGCGTTTCACCTGGTTGCGTCATCAGGTTCCCGATGTAAACCTTGACGGCACTTGACCGCGCCATCTGCTGCGCGATGCGGGAAACCAGCAAGTTGGGCAAGAGCGAAGTGTAAAGGGAACCCGGTCCCAGCGAAATCAAATCGGCTTCTGCAATTGCCTTGAGGGTCTCCGGCATAGGGCGGCAGCGGACAGGTACAATCGACAGTTTATGGATAGGTACCCGCGTTCGATGAATTCGGGACTCGCCATCCACCCGCTTGCCGTTGACAAGCTTTGCCGTGAGGTGGACGTCCGCAAGGGTTGCAGGGAAGATTTCGCCCCGAACCGCCAATACTTCGCTTGCTTGCCTGACCGCCATCGAAAAATCACCCGTCAGGTTGGTCAAAGCAGTCAGGAATAGGTTCCCGAGGCTGTGCCCCCGGAGACCCTTGCCCATTGCAAAGCGATAATTGAATAAGCGGGTGAGAATCTTCTCGTCTCCGGCAAGCGCCACAAGGCAGTTCCGGATGTCCCCGGGCGGCAACATGCCGAAATCCCGCCGAATGCGGCCCGAACTTCCTCCCTCGTCAGTCACCGTCACGACGGCCGTCAACTGGTCTATTGCCTGGCGCCGTCGCGCGGGGCTGGGACTGACATATTCCTTCAAACCTCGAAGCAGAACGGCCAAGCCCGTGCCGCCCCCGATTGCGACAACCCTCATGCCTAGCTCCCGCTTCGGTAAATTGAAGAAAACAGTGTTGGAGGAGAAAGTTCTTCCACTCTACAAAAGTGGTTCCTGGCCCTCAGACCCCAGAAGCCGCTTAAAGCGTGGATCATCTGCCAAGGCCTGGAAATCCTCATCGTTGCGGGCCTGGACCCGGTTCTGCGGGCGAAGTCTGATGGCTGCGTCAAGATGGCTGAAGGCATTGTCCGGATCACCACGGAGGCCGAAAACCGCAGCCAGGGCGTAATGAACGTATTCCTGGTTGGGAGTCATCTTGTCGGAGCTGGAGAGATACTCGAGGGCTTGGTCGAAATCGTGGCTGTTGAGCGCCGCCACTCCCATGGCATAGCAGCCTTCCGCTGTCTTGGGACGCGTTTCGTGGCGCTTCTTACTTTCGCAAAAACTCAGATGAACTCTTGCCCGGTCGGCCACTTCACGGATTGGACCCTCGGTAACCTTCTCAAAAAGTGCTGCGGCCTTTTCGTAATCCCTTCTTTGGAAATACCTTACAGCCGCTCCAAAATCTTTCAGTGCTGCTTCGCGTTCTACGTCTTTCGGCTTTTGGACCGGCGTCAATGCCGTCTTGCTGACGCCCCGCGAGCGCACCCGGCGCACAGCGCGAAGGGCCGATTCGCGGCGTAGACCGCTCTTGGAGCCTTTCGTCCTCCGTGGTGAAGAAGTCTTCCTTTGCCGAGGGGCGCGATTGGTTCGCTTCTGTCGGGTTGCTGTAATCATAATGCTCCCACCCAGATTCCATCATGAACATGGCCAGCGATAGAGATATATTAACAGGCTTCGGGCTGTTAGTCAAACCACGCATTTCCTGTGACTTACAAGAGTATGCCTGCCCCCGTTGAGGCCCGAACCACCTCACGCCATCCGGTTTGTATCCATTGACTTACGGGCGGTGCCAAGGTTACAACATGCCAAACAAGACCAATGCTGGCCCTTAGCGGGCCGGGCCAACCGGTCCGGCAAATACAAAGGCACTCTAAAGGTGATGTAAACGTACCTTTGTCGGAAAATCCCCTCCAATTCCTGCTCTTAACCCTTTTCCAGTCTTTCATTTCTGATGTTTTTCCTCGATATCACCAAGCTTCCTGCTTTTGGAAGGAGGGCGACAAGTTTATGGGTGAATATAGGAATCCGAGGTTCTGGTAAGTACAAGCTGGTTCTTTCAGCGCGCTGGGGACTCAGATGTTCGTCTGGTTAAGGTTAATCTTGGCACAGCCCTCTACGAAACTGGCCATCTAGAAAAGGCGGTGGGCTGGAACTGGCGAGGGCATTTGCAGTGCAACATCCGACGCGACATCCCCGGGCAGGACAAATTTGAAGCACCGATTGAATCGGGCTCAGCGTAAGGACCGGACCATAACTTCCGGAATGTCGCTTGCGGGCACAAATAGGGTGACCCGCCGGCCTGTTTAGATCGTCTCCCGCTGCTTGTTCAGTGGATAGGGCAGGGTGCGGCCTGCGGGAGACGATTCTCACACCCTGCCGCCGGACTGTCTCCTGCCGCTTAGCCCATTTCCCGAAACCCAACCAGGCCCACGCCGGCGGTTTCATTCCTTGGGATCAGTGGCACTCCATACTGAGGGACGCACCGGGAGCAAGGTCGGTCCGGCTCGATTTCATGACAACCTGCCGGTATGAGTGGCCAGCGGCGGTTGGCAAAAAGAAGATCGCGGTCAGGTTGGGATGACGGTCCAGGTATGCACGGGTAGCGCCAGGCCCCTCGACAAAGAATGATGTGGACAACGCATCGCTGTCGGTTCCCGAAGGCGACACGACCACCGTTGACAGCATATTTTCAACAGGCATACCCGTATGCGGATCCATGATGTGGGCGTAGGTTTTGCCACCCAATTTAAAGAACCTCTCGTAGTCGCCGGAAACTGACAGCGACATGTTCTGGAGCTTCAGCATACACGCGGCCTTGCTCGTGTCCAGGGGGTTGCGGACTGAAATCTCCCACCCGTTTTCTCCCGGTGGTGATCCCAGGGCGTAGATGCTGCTGGTGCCGCTTGAAATCAATGCCTGGTGGATTCCGTTGTCTCGCAGAATTTTGACAGCCTGATCGACGGCGTACCCTTTCGCGATTGCCCCCAGGTCAATCTCAATTCCAGGTTCGTCAAACCGGATGGTGCGTGCCGAAGCATCCAGCTTGACGTGCAGATAACCAACCCGCTTCAGCACCTGCGCGAGTTCGGACTGTGACGGCACGCGCCCCTGCCCGCGAAAAAAGCCCCAGGACTTCATCAAAGGGCCGACGGTGATATCGAAATCTCCGCCGCTGTCCCGGCTGTATTGAAGCGAGTCCTGGATCAGCTTGAAAAGTCCGGGTTCGACGATCACGCTCCGCCGCGCGGCGTCACGGTTGATGGAAGAAAGTTCGCTGTCGGGCTTGTAGTTGCTCATCTGGTCATCCAGTTGGTCGAATTCCTGGAAGACCTGGTTGGTGACCTCTTCAAGATAGGAACTGTCCGAGCCATACGCAACAACGGTGAAGACCGTCCCCATCGCCCGGTGGGAAGCCTCGTACCGGACAGACGAATCCGCCGCTCTCGCCGGCAGATTCGTCCCTACCAGGAACTGGAGAAGGAAGGAGAGAATGATCAGCAGGCGCGTCAACAAAAGGTTCCCAAAGGATCCTCCAGTCTCCGCAGAGGGGAAAGCATCCGGCGGCTTGCGACGCTGGCGCTGCACGAAACCTGTTCCGTACGCTTGGTGCATAGGATACGACTCAGGCCTCTTTCTTCGGCCAATACACCGTGGTCCCAGTGTCAATTGCACGATTTCCGTAAATCACGGCGCGCGCATCCGCCATGCCGGTTTCGAGGGGGCACGCAATGGGTTTTCCATCCCTGATGCTGGCCATGAAATTTGAGAGCTCCATCCAATACGGTTCGTGGGGCTCCTCATACTCATAAATCCCCATCGAAGCCAGCCATCGTTTGGCATAAAGCATTTCGCGATCGAGGAAGTCTTGCTGACCCTGCGCCTCTTCGGGGAACAATGGAATACCCTTCTGCACGGCCTGTTCCGTCACGGTCGCGCCTGCCCACCAGTTCTCCTTGGCTTTCCCGCTCGACACTTTGGCAGCGGCCTCCCGATAATACATTCCCTTGCCAATCGTAATAATCAGCGTTCCGTGGTCGCCCATGATCTGCTCGTCGTACCCCAGATGGGCGTTGTAAAGGATGGAAGAGTATGTCATCTTGCGCCCTTCCGGATACTGGAAGATGACCTCAATGTTGTCGCAAACTTCCCGGCCGTCTTTCCAATAGTCAATCCCGCCCGTTCCCACCACCGAGAGCGGCTCCGCACCAAAGGCCCAGTTCGCGATGTCAACCTGATGTGATGCCAGCTCCGCCATCAGGCCGCCGGAGTACTCGCGATACATCCGCCAGTTAATCAAGCGCTCATACTTGGCATCATGGACCGGCCGCCGCCAGTTGCTGTTGCGGTGCCACTGCGCGCGGACAAACATCACCTTGCCGAGAGCGCCCTTGCGAATCATCTGCATGGCAACGTTGTAGAGCACGCTCGATCTACGCTGCAAGCCGATCTGAAGGACCTGCCTGGAGTTCGCTTCAGCTGCCTTCTTGATCTGGTCGCCCTCTTCCTCCTTGAAGTACATGGTCTTTTCAACAAACACATGCTTTCCTGCATTGAGCGCGTCAATCACCATCTGCGCATGCATGCTGAGCGGCGTGGCAATCAGGACCGCGTCCATGTCTTTCCGCTCAAGCATTTTTCGGTATTCTGTCGGGCTCCCCGTATAGGTCTGAGGATTCGAGCCGATCGTCTCAACCCCTCGCTTCAGGTTAGGCGCGTAGATATCGCAGGTCGCGATACACCGGCCCTCCGGAATTGTTGCCAGCCTTTTCAAAAGATTGCATCCCTCGGTTCCGGTTCCGATAAATCCGTAATGAACGGTACTCCCCGGATTGGAACTGCTTAGGAGCGCCGGCGCCGCAGTCATCGGCTTGGCACTCCCAGCCGCAGCAGCCACCGCTGTCGTCTTTAGAAAGTCCCTCCGGGTGACTCCCTTCTTGTTGGCCATAGAATTTCCTCCACCGAACTGGGGATCTGTAAGTCAACTCCACCAGTCCGACCTTATGCCAACATTCCTGCGAGAAATCCGCAGTGACACGCATCACAAATTAAACAATCCGAAAGAAAATTGGTGGGAAAGGAAAGAAAGGAGGTTTTAAGCCGAGGTAACTGATGCTCAATTTTCCAGATTTTTCGCCTGGCATCTCAAACGGCGCAGGTGCCATCCGCCGGGTGATTGGGGTGGACAACCGGGCGGCCACTCAAGGACAACCCTATCGTTGTATCTATTTGGAAATACGAAAGTAATGCCGCGAGCCTTCCATCATCTACCTGCCGGTCTTGATTACCTGGGGAAGGAAAGCTTCAATTCCTGCCCCATCTCAAAAACGGGCTTCTTGCGTTTTCGGATCAGTTCCCGTTGCTCAGACAGCGCCGTGACCAGGATGGGCATGGCGATCGTTGAATCACAATTGCAGGTGACCATACTGGCATCGTGCGCAATCTTGCCCCAGCTTTGAGCTTCTTCAAAAGTGCAGCCCGAGAGCCCGCCCCACTGCGGCATGTCCGTGACAACCTGGACGGCGTATTTGTGGCCTTCCGTGGACTGCCGCATAAAAGCTGCGGTCACCTCAGTCTGTTGCACAAAATTCTTGGGTGTTCCACCGCCAAAATAAATCACGCCGCTGGCGGGTGAATCTGCGGCAAGGTGCGCGGTCTCAAGCACGTCACCAATCACGTCAAAGGTAAAACGGTTCTTGCCGAGGTGGCGGTTTTCCGCGATCCCGATGCCGATCGAGGAATCGGCAATTGCGGGGCAATAGAGGGGGATTTTCGCTTTGTAAGCAGATGTCACAATGCCGTCTTCTTTGGCGCGCTTTGAAACTTCTTTCCCCAGCAAATGGAGAAATTCGCGCGTGGTGTAGGGCCGCGACTGGTCAAGCGTGGCTGCAAAGCGCCCGATGAAGGCATCTTCGTCCCGGAACTCCTCCTCATCCGCCAGGGTGTCATACATGCGGTCAATCAGATTCTTCTGCAGATGAACGTCG
>JAJYJL010000001.1 GCA_021789565.1 Acidobacteriota bacterium | reverse complement strand
TCACTGAACTTGACCGAATCGGGCGCATAACGCAGCAACGGGGCACTGGGCGCCAGTGTGACGACCACAGAATGCGTCAGATTGCCCGGTCGAGGAGGGGTGTTGGGTACCGCCAGGGTAATTTCCTTCGCCGCCGGGTCAACAGCCTTGACGACGCCAGCTATACCTTGCTTTTCCCATTCAATACGTTCGGCCTCTCGGGCTGTCTCCAGGGCCGATTTGCTCATGACGACGACGGTCCTCGCTGTGACAGATTTCTGATCCTCAGATACTGGCCCGATGATCAGGACACGGTCCCCCACGTGGATATCGCTCGCGGTGATTTTGGTGGCCTCTTTCAGGCTCTTGGCGCCGGGTGGGACTTGCAGAACTGAAATTTCCGCCGGCAGGCTGACGTTGAGGCTTGGTCCGCCATCGGTGTGGAGGGTCAGATGCCCGGACTGAACTTCTGTAACAATGCCAATCGGCCGGACCTTCTGCCCGCTCGCGGCACCTTGCTGTGACGGCCGGGCAAGTCCCAGCGTCGGGGCCAGGAATAGACAGGGGACAACCCATTTAATAAAAAATTTCCAATGGCTCATTTTTTCAGGTCTCCGGGTTTTACTTAAGTGTAGACGATTGTGCCGATGGCCGGGTTTCGGCCTATCCACGGGTTTTGCAATTTTTTTTGTGTCATAGACCGAAAAAAGACCCTTTCGCGGTAGTTGCCCCCGGGACGGAATGTAAAAAATCGAGCCTTTGCTTTTATTTTGGCGGCTGATGGGTCCAAAATAGAGGAAGCTGGCGGCCCGGATGGCCAGGGAGCCAACGGCTGGCAGGGCCGTTGCGGGTTCGGAGGGTGCGGATGACCCACGTGGGCGAACCTAAAAGAACTGTAATCGTAGAACCTTTGAAAGACCCCGTCCCAAGGGAGTTGCCGTATGAGCCTGAAAGACCTGCTCAGCCGGTTCAAAAACCGGAAGAGCGGCCCGTCGATTTGCCACCTGGAAGACCGTCCTGAACCGGGCTTTGAAGGGATCCCGGACTTTGTTGCGCCACTGCTGGGATGGCGCGCGTGGAAAGTCCGGGCCCCCTTGTCCGGGCCTGGTGCCTGCCCGGGTCTCAGCAGCGTTGTTTTAGATATGCCCTGGGCTCCCCGAAGAAGGTTTTCGGCCGAACACAGCTTTGATTTGGGTGTGAAGTGCAGCGGTCTATTGGATATAGACTGCTCGTGCGGCATTTATGCTTTTAACGACCCGCTTGAGGCGTTTGTCTATCTGATGAGGGTGCGTGACAGGCTGCTGGGCATGTCAGTCGAGGTCGCGATTGGTACCGTAAGCCTGTGGGGCAAGGTCATTGAGTGTGAGTTGGGATACAAAGCTGAATACGCTTATCCGCACCACATCTACCTTCCGGCCTCCTTTGCGCGTTTCCTGCCCGTCGTGAGTTCGGCGTTCGGAGTTGTCGCCGGGGTTTATGCATCCACTTGTGAAGACGAACTCAGCCTGGCAGTTTCCCCACCTTTCGGCGGCCTGAAACGCGCAACGTTGCGTCTGAAGAATTCGGGGTCGCTTCGGCCCCGGGAGTTTCCGTATGAGGTTGGATTTTACGACATCCGGGCTCTCCCCGGGCGGAAAGAACAGCTTCCTGCAGCGCGTCCAGGCATCAGGGTTCCCCCTTCAAATACTCCTGATGGGCCCGGAGACGTCTGTTGGCCCCAGGTTTGACCTGCTGAGTTCTATGCCGGCAGGGAAATGACTGTGCTATGATCGTCAATGCTGCTGAATCACCGGTGTTCGGCCGGGTAAATCAGTATGAGGTTGCTGAAGGGGTCGGTGCTTCCCAAGGTGCTACCGTTTGGGTAGCGTGAATGAGTGCCTGCTGGCAGGTTCGCCTTCGAAAACATCGCAGGGGTCCTAATCCCAAAGCCGGGTTCATCCAAGGCGCATGGTTGTCTTTCCGCTTGAAAAGCGGGTGCCGGTCCAGGCAGAGCGAGATGGTGTTGGTTGAGGGATCCTGGCCTGACTGTGGCCTGGCGCGAGATGAGGATGCCTGCGGCGTATTCTCTCGTTACGGTTTGCATATAGGGACATTGAGGTTGGGGATATTGCGGGCGTCCAGCAAACAAGTTTGCAGGATTGCCACGGATAACCCGGAGGGTGCTTCTTGTCATCAGATCATTCGATTGCAAAGTCAATAGGATATAGATTGATGAGTTTGAAATTCAGGTTCGTCCTGAAAGGCGCTTTATGTTCAAAAGCCGGGAGGGCGGGCTGTAAATCACAGATGCGGCGGGGAGGGGTAGCTGGCGGCCTGCTTCTGGCATCCGTAACGGCATTCGTGACGATAGCCTGTGGTGGTCCATCAACCAGCAACCTGCAACAGACTCCGAATACAAACGGGGCGCTGTTCTCATTTGTAGGCGACACCCCTTCCTGCGACGTCCTCTCCTTTGCTGCGTTCATGACGGAAATGAAACTGCACAAGGCTGGTAAACCCTCCACGGCCCTGGTGACCGTCTGGCCAACGTTTCTTGCAAGCGCGTCGATATCACCTGTGATTGAAATGAGCACTCTGCGTGACATCATGACCATCGCTAACCTGACATCCATTCCACCGGGAACTTACGATCAGGCGGTTATGAAAGTGGTTGTAAACTCAGGTGCTGTATACGATCCGACGCAGAGCCCTCCTGTGACGAAGTTTTTTCCCACAATTTCCACGGATTCCGTCACGATCAACCTGAAGCCAGCCCTCACGATTACTTCTGGCAAGGTCAGCGCAATCATGATTGACCTCAACCTCCAGCAATCGCTGAACGTGGATTCACAAGGGCAGTTGACAGGGACTTTGAACTGGGTCTTTTCGGGTTATCCGATGGTGGCGTCGGGTTCCACCGGTTTTGGTGAAATGGATAGCGAGTACGGGTTCGTGCGCACCGTGAACACTTCCAGTCCGGGTGCGGGCTTTGATAGCAGTTTGCTCCTGCAGACTCATACAGCCTCTGCATCAGGAAGCGGGCCAGCGCTCAACATCTATCTGAACGACAGTACAGACCTATGCATGGACGGCGCCTGTGGTGTTCCTGTGTCGGAGATCGATCAATTGACGACTGGCAGCTATGTGGAGGCTGACGTATATGTTAACCAGAACGGCAACGTAGTGGCCAAAAGGCTCCAGGTGGAAGACCGGGAGGACGTCAGCAAGAACCTCCTGGCCTATGTGGGTCCCGTTCTTGACATGACAAGAGATGGCGAAGGGAACGTCACTCAATTCGATATGCTCGTGCGCGAGACGGAACCGCCTGACACCTCGGGCGTTCCCAACAGCACGCCGGTTACAGTTTACGTTTCTCAGCCCACCACGTTTAATCCGCTCCTGATTTCCACCGACCTGAACAGCCTGGCCTCCAGCGGCAATCTCACCTTTGCTGCCAACACGCTTGTGCCCGGGCAGGAAGTGGTGGTCCATGGCGTTTTTTCCGAAGCGTCCGGAGGAACAACCACGGTGACGGCAAACTCAGTCTATCCGCGCTTTCAGGCTGTCCAGGGGACATTTTCTTCGCTGGCAGGGTCGCCCGGGTCTGACAATAAGACGGGCGCGTTCCAGATGGCTCCGTGCGGCAGCCTTCTCAGCAGTAATCCCTTCATGGTGGTGACGGATGCCCAGACGGTTTTTGAGAACACCAGCGGTCTGAGTACGCTTTCACCCACCACGTCGATGCTGGCCCGTGGGCAGATGTATCTGGACCGCAACGGGAGTACCATCAACGGAGTTCGGATTCCGGCGGGGACCCTGGTGCTTCTGGCCAATAAGGTTCGCCAATTTTAGCCTGGGTTACGTGGGTTCCGTTTTTTCCTGTGTTCCGCAGCCGCGGAAGATAGCGCCGGGAAGCTCCCAGAAACAATCATTTCCCCGTCACTGCCTTCTGTTGCGTGGGTAACCGCGTGAATCTTAAATCCTTCCCGCATTTGAGTTTCGTGACAAAGATAATCTGGCCGGCGTGAAAGGAGAAATGCTCGGCAACGTGCCACACGGCCTGGAGCCCGGTGACGCGGAAGCCCTGGATGGTAAACTTGCGCAGGAGGTCCGGTTGGCCAAGGTTGGCCAGGACCTCGTCGGCTTCCTTGACGGTCTTGCGCAATCCGGCCAGAAGGGCGCGGCGTGCGATCGAGCCGGTTTTCTCAAACTCCCGGTCACGGTCGCGCCGATCCGTCTGCCCGCCCAGTCCGCTGATGATCCACTGCCGCACATTTCCCTGCAGATGCAAAACCAGGTTCCCCACGCTGTTGGACGCGCCGTTGGGTCGCCACCAGATTTCTTCTTCAGCAAGCAGCTTCAGGCAGCGGGCGATGCGGGGAGTATAGGTTTCCACCAGCAGGTGACGCGCTTCCTGAAGGATGGGGCCGGTGAGGTTGTCAGGTTGTTTTCTCATCGGATTCGTGTTCTGTTCCCTGAGTAGATTTCCGTCATCAGACGCTGTTTCCACTCCGCCTGTTCCCAGTAGGTCAGCCAGAGATAAAACGTGGCATAACTTCGCCACCCCGCCCATTTCTTGCCGATCTGCTCGACGCGGGCGGAGGGGGGAGCCTTGCGCAGCCGGTAGAAAAGCTGGATGGCCTTTTGCAGTCCGACGTCGGCCGAAGGCAGGTGATCGAGTTTTCCCAGAGCCCGCAGGCAGACGTACTCCGCCGTCCACGGACCGATTCCCTTGTGTTCCGCTAACAGCGCGCGGGCCTCATCCGATGTCACAAATCGCAATCCTTCCAGATGAACTCCGCCGTCGGCCACAGCGCGCGAAATGCCAATGATGTACCGGGCCTTGGGTCCGGAAATCTGGAGTTTTCGAAATTCAGCAGGTGTTGCCGATGCCAGCGTGTGAGGCTCCGGAAAAGCGTGATAGTTCCTGCCCTCGAACTCAATTGTGCCGCCGAAGGTGTCCACCAGCGCTTTTTTCACCTGATAGGCAAAAGTCAGGTTCACTTGTTGTTCGAGGATGGCGCACACCACGCATTCATACACGGAGGGTGCTTGTGGGATGCGCATGCCGCAAAAGTGTTTGACAAGCTTGCTGAGGACCTTATCGTTCCTGGCCATTCGATAAAAGGGGGCCAGGTCAAGGTCCGTTGCAAATTGCCGCGCCACCACCTGGCGGATACGATGGCGGACTCTTCCGCCGGACGGCCCCTTCAACACCCTGACGCTCAGCACAGGCGTGTTTGAAATCCGTTCTTCCGACACGCCGTACAAGACCGGCTGCCCGTCAATTCGAATGGCGCGGCGGTATTCGTCGTCCTCGAAGTGGTCCATGAGCGGTTCAAAGACCCGGCCGTTCAGGCCTGCAGGGGGGCACAGAATAAACTTCAGCGTACGATGAAAATCAAAGGGTTGCAGGGGTTGAACCGGTACGGATGATGGATCTGCTCCTTGCTTCATGGTCATTCTCTGCGGCGCCGTACACAACCCCCCGGCCATGGACGGCGGACGGCAGCGCTCTGCTATTCTGGCTGAGGCTGCCGGAATTCGCAACCGCGGGCGGGAAAGTGCCCTCCAGATCCGCGGTTATTTGCCATTCCGCGACGTCGTTGGTATCCTTTTCGTTTCGAGGGCATCTTAATGAACAATGAGCCATGAAAGCCTTTATTTGCAGAACACTTCCGAAAGGAATCCTGGATTTATAATGGCAAACTCTCCCGATACCGGTCTGGTCAAGGATGAATCTGTCCTGGTGACGGAGGCGAAGGCCGGCAGTTATGAGGCCTTTGAAGAATTAGTCAACCGGTATGAAAAGAAGATCTATCGCCTTGGCCTGAATCTGACGGGGAATCCCGAGGATGCTGAAGATATGCTTCAGGAAACCTTCCTGAAGGCTTATGAGCATCTGCCGAATTTCCGCGAAGACTCCCGCTTCTATACCTGGCTTGTGCGGATCGCCATTAATCAGGGACTGATGAAGCTCCGGAAACGCCGCAGCAGCAAAGAAGTGCAGATGGAGGACTCCACGAACGATGACGGCGAGGTGATCCCGAGAGAGTTTGCAGATTGGCGGCCCAATCCGGAGCAGGAAATGGAGCGAACGGAACTCGAAAACATCCTGCAAGACGCCGCCCGCTCTCTGCCCATGACTTTTCGAACAGTTTTCTTGCTCCGGGATGTGGAAGGTCTTTCCACCGAGGAGACCGCGGAAATGCTGAACTTGTCTGAAGGTGCAGTGAAAGCGCGCCTTTTCCGGGCACGCCTGCGCCTCCGTGAGGAGTTAAGCAAGATTCTTAAACGAGGTTAAGCATTCGTGAATTGTAAAGATGCGATCCAACAGATTACGGGCTATCTGGACGGCAACGTGGACGACGAACTGAAGCACATGCTGGAAGTCCATCTCAAGTGCTGCCACCACTGCCAGGTTATCTTTGACACAACGAAGAAGACGATCGAGCTCTATTGCGACGGCAAACTCTTCCAGCTTCCGCGCTCCGTGCGTTCACGGCTCCATGACGCACTGCGCGAAAAGTGGGAAGCCCGCTCCAGGTAGCCGGGCGAGACGATTTCCGCAGTTCTACTTCCTCACTCCGAGCGGCGCCGCCGGGCCTCCCCCTTGATTAGCAATCCCGCTTTCCTGCCGGGTCCTTGTTTGCTTTGCCTCCCGGGCTTGGTCAACTTATAATTGAAGGTTTGGACCTGCAGCGTGGCGGCAATCTGTATCAGTCCGGGTCTTGCTATGGGGCCGGAGGGAGTGACCCAAGATTCCAAGTAATAAGATGAAAACGCAGGCACCGAAGGAGAGTGGCGGTACCCTGTCCGCACCGAGCTTTTCTTCTCTCGAAGCCGGTCAGAGTCCGGACCGTTCGCCGGTGAGCGTGCTTGTTTCGCCGTCCACCGGCGGGGCGGCTGAGAACGGCGCGATTGTTGTGCGCGGGGCACGCGTGCACAATCTGAAGGGTGTAGACTGTGAAATCCCCCACAACCGCCTGACCGTCGTGACCGGCCTTTCGGGGTCCGGCAAATCCAGTCTGGCGTTCGACACGCTTTATGCGGAAGGACAGCGCCGCTATGTGGAATCGCTTTCTGCGTACGCGCGACAGTTCCTGGAACGAATGGAGAAGCCGGACGTTGACGACATCGAGGGCATCGCCCCTGCCGTTGCCATCCGGCAGAAAAACCTGACGCGCAACCCGCGCTCGACCGTTGCGACTTCAACCGAAATCTACGATTATCTTCGGCTCCTCTTTGCCAGAATCGGGACGACAACATGCCCGCAGTGCGGCCAGGTGGTTCTAAAAGACCATGTGGACGGCATCGCCGACCATATTCTGGCCCTCGAAGAAGGTCGAAGGTTTTACGTTCTTTTCCTGCTGAACCCGGAACCGGCTGCGGCGCCTGCGGCCGAGGAACCCCCCGCCCGGGGCAGGAAGTCTCGTTCAGGCAGGCGCGCGGGCAAGCCCAAGGCCTCATCGACTTCAAAAAAAGCAGCCGGACCGGCTTCTGCGGCTGTCAGCGATTCCCTCAAGCATCATCTGTTTCTGCTGCGCCAGCGGGGTTTTAATCGCCTCTTTCAGAATGACCGAATCTTTGAATTCTCCACTCCGGAGTCGCTGCTTGATATTGACTTCCGCCAACATGTTTATGCCCTGGTTGACCGGCTGGCGGTGAGCCCTGATATTCGCCAGCGATTCATCGATTCCGTGGAAATCTGTTATCGTGAGGGAGGCGAAGCCATCATCAGCCTGCTGCCACAAACACCTGATGGGAAGGCAGAGTGGCTGAGCTTCAATGAGCGCTTTGAGTGCAAGCGTTGCCGAATTGTATATCCGGAGCCGCAGCCGTCGTTTTTCTCTTTCAACAATCCTGCCGGTGCGTGCCCGCGGTGCCAGGGGTTCGGGAACACGATTGACTTTGACCCGAACCTGGTTGTTCCGGATAAGAAAAAAACGCTCAGCGAGGGCGCCATTGAGCCCTGGACCAAGCCGCGTTACCGGACCCTGCAGCAGGAGATGAAATCGGCGGCGCGCGCGCGCGGCGTTCCGCTGGACGTGCCTTTCTATAAACTGGACACCAAACATCAGCAGTGGATCATGGATGGCGATGAGGAGTTCGGGGGCGTCCGCGGCTTCTTCAAATATCTCGAGCGCAAAAAGTACAAACTCCACATCCGCGTTTTTCTCAGCCGCTACCGGGGCTACGCCGTGTGTTCCGAATGCCACGGCGGGCGTCTGCGCCGTGAGGCCCTCAATGTTTCCATCGAGGGGAAAAATATCGCTGACGTGTGCAGGCTGTCCATCCAGGAAGCCCGTCGCTTCTTCAGCCACCTGAACCTCAGCGAATCGCAGAGCAAGGTGGCCGAGAGAGTGCTGGAAGAAATCCGCTCGCGGCTGGACTTTCTGTACAAGGTAGGGCTCGAATATCTGACGTTGGACCGGCTAGCCTCCACGCTCTCCGGCGGCGAATCCCAGCGCATCCAGCTTGCCACGGCGCTGGGTTCCAACCTGGTGGGGACACTCTACGTTCTGGATGAGCCATCCATTGGTCTCCATTCCAGGGACACCGACCGGTTGATCGGTATTCTGAAGAACCTGCGGGACATCGGAAACACTATCCTGGTGGTTGAGCACGACCCGGAAATGATCCGTCAAGCCGACAGGATTCTGGACCTGGGCCCCGGCGCAGGCGAACACGGCGGCCGCATTGTTTACGCCGGGGACTACGAAGGTCTGGTGAAGGATTCCCACTCCCTGACCGCCTGTTATCTGAAGGGTGAGATGACCGTGCCTTTGGCGCAGGAGCGGCGAAAGCCCGGCAAGAGGTGGTTACGCATTCGTGGAGCAAAGCAACACAATTTGAAATCCATCGACGTGGATTTCCCCCTCGGCCTCATGGTTTGTGTCAGCGGAGTATCGGGTTCAGGCAAGTCGACTCTGGTGCATGACGTCATGTACAACGCCATTATGACGCGGAGGGGTAACGCCGCGCCCAAAGCGGAACTGGATTCCATCGAAGGAGACGAGAAGTTTTCAGAGGTTGTTCTGGTTGACCAGTCGCCGCTCGGCCGTACGCCGCGCTCAAACCCGGTGACCTACATCAAGGCGTTCGACGGCATCCGCGACGCATTTGCCTCCACACCGGATGCCAGGAAGCATAATTTTGCGCCCGGCCATTTTTCTTTCAACATTCCCGGAGGACGCTGCGAGACGTGCCAGGGTGATGGCACGGTGACTGTGGAAATGCAGTTCCTTGCCGACATTGAGCTGGTCTGCGAAGAATGCCACGGGATGCGTTTTAAACCGGCCATCCTGGACGTGCGGTACAAAGGGAAGAATATCCATGAAGTTCTGCAGATGACGGTGAAGGAGGCGATCACTTTCTTTGCGGGCATTCCCACCGTGGCCCACAAAATCCGCGTTCTGGATGAGGTCGGCCTGGGTTATCTGCGGCTGGGACAGTCCGCCACAACATTGTCGGGCGGTGAAGCACAGCGTGTGCGGCTGGCCGCACACATGGCCCACTCTGCCACGTCCCAGCCCCTCTTCATTTTCGATGAGCCCACCACCGGCCTCCACTTTGATGACATCGCAAAGCTTCTTGCGGCATTCCACCGGCTGATCGAGCTGGGCGCAACGGTGTTGATTATCGAGCACAACCTGGACGTGCTGAAATCGGCCGATTGGATTGTCGACCTCGGGCCGGAAGGTGGCGATGCCGGTGGCTATGTGGTAGCGGCAGGGCCGCCCGAGGTGATTGCCGCCAGCCCGCAATCCTACACCGGAAAATTTCTTGCAAATTATTTCTCTGCCGGCAGGGAAGAGGCCTAGAAGCGCCGGGAAATTCTGTGCGGCGTTTGCGGCCTGGCCGCCGTAAAGCTGCTTGTTATCAGTGGCCGACTGCTGCCGGGCCGCAAGGCGCTCGGCACCCGTTGCGCGAGCCGTTATAATAACGGTCATGAGCCTGATGTTACGCGTGGTTGTTGCCGCATCCCTGTTTGTCATTGTGGGACACCCTTCCCTTCGCGCCGTGCCAGGGCAAAACAATGATAAAGATAAAGAAGAGAAGCTGATTGCTAAAGCCGGCCGGGAGAACAACCCGGGAAAGAAAGCTCGGTTGCAGCTTCGCGTGGCAAAACTTAAGCTGGGGGACGCTGAAAAGGCTTATCACTCCCGGGACTTTGCCCAAGGCAGTGCCCTCCTGCGGCAATACCTGGGTTATGTCAGGGACTCCTGGGCCGACTTGCAAGCGGCTGACAACGGCGTCAGAAAGCATCTGCGGGCTTTCATGGATCTGGAGATTTCCTTGCGTGAAGATGATCGAATCCTTAAAGACCTGAGCCGCCGCGTGCCTTATCCTGAAAGTGAAACAATCGAGAAGATCGCAAAGGAAAGCAGTGCGGTTCACAATCAGGTGCTGAAGGCGATTTTCCCGGATGTTGTTCCGCCGAGGGGGAAAAAGAAGCATCCACTGCCGCCCAGGAGTGCGATGCCGTCTAACCAGGGTGCTGGTCAGTCATGAAGCGTTTTGGGGTGCGTTTTGAATTCGGTTTGGCCATTCTTCTGGCGCTGGCCCCGTTGTGCGCCCAGGCTCAGAATCACGACTTCCTGACTTCGGCTGAGGTGAACAAACTTCGCGACGCTCAGGATCCCTCGGAACGCATCAAGGTTTTTCTTTCCTTCCAGCAGGACCGCCTGGGACGGATGGAATCCGTGAGCGAGGCTAACGGCGACAGCCGGGACAACTTGGACGATCTGCTCAACCAGTATATTTCCATCGACAATGAATTAAAGGATTGGATCCAGTATCAGTTTGACCACGATGGGGACATGCGAAAGGGCCTCCGGGCGCTCCTGGACGAGGGGCCCAAGCAGCTTGAAATTTTGCAGCACATTCAGAAATCGCCACCCCCTGGCTCAAGTGATTATTCGACGTTGCTTCGTGATGCCATCGCTGATATGAATGATACTCTTGACGGAGCCACCCAGGCCCTGGCGCAACAACAGAAGAAATTTCCGCAAATGGCCCAGGGCGCAAAGGATGAAGCGCGCGCTTTGAAGAAGGAACGGAAAGAACAGAAAAAGCTCAACAAGAAAGAAAGAAAAATGAGAAACCGGCATCATAAGAACGACAATCCTGATGATTCCGGTGAAAACTGATGCGCCATTTCGGACCCGCTTCCCGTCCCGCCAAATCGCGGCAACTCCAACTCCCCATGCCTGCGCCCGCATCCCCGGAGCTGGTATTCGCCCGGGTATTTCGCCGCCTGGAAATCAGGCGGCCGGTGCCGGATTTCCACATTGAATACCGTCCGTTTTCAAGCCTGCGCAGTAATATTGCACTGCAAGGAGACCGTGCCCAGGTTCGCATTTCAGACATTCTTGTGGAAGCTCCGCCCATCGTGCTGGAGGCGCTGGCGGAGATCCTTCTTGCCCAGCTTTTTCGCCGCCGGCCCTCTGAGGAAGCGCGCGAATGTTACATGGCATATATTTTTGATCCTGACGTGCGCCGCCGGTTGGATGAGGCTCGCCGCACACGCAGCCGGGTGCGATTGCTTCCCGCCCGGGGCCGGCATTATGACCTTACAGAAATCTTCGCGCGCTTGAACCATCGTTTTTTCAATGATAAACTTCCCTCCTGCCGGATCGGCTGGAGCACACGGTCCTCGCGCAGTGTTCTCGGCCGTTATGACCCTGCCCATCACGCCATCATGATCAGCAAGAGTCTCGACTCGGAATCGATTCCCCTTGATGTTGTGGAATATCTGGTTTTTCATGAAATGCTGCATATCCGTATTCCTCTGGAGCGCCGCGGCTCGCGCCGGGTTGTCCATTCGCGGGCGTTTCATGAGGCGGAAAGAAAATTTCCGAATTACCGGCGGGTTCGTGAACGGCTTAAAGAGATTTTCTCGTCGTGAACCGGCTTCTTGTGGCCGGCAGTTGCGGGCGGCCAGAGCCTGCTGTTTCCTGCAAAGGGAGACGGCAAAGTTGAACCAGGAGGATGTCCGATGGGGAAGGGAAATCGTGCTGTCTTCGAACGGCTTTGTCTGGGGTTTTTTTTACTGTTTCTGGCGGCGTCGAATGGACTGGCTGCCGCTCCGCTCAGCGTGACTTCTCCTGACGGGAACCTCTCCGTTACGTTTGAACTGAAGCAGAATCCGCAGCCCTATCTTCCGGGGCGGCGAGCCTACTATCGCATATCGTTCCAGGACAGGACGGTCCTGAACGACTCGCCCCTGGGGCTTGACTTCAAGGGCGGGCCCGCGTTAGACCACGGCTTTGAGATCACCGGGTCTCAACGAGCGTCGCATGACACGATGTGGGCCAATGCCTTTGGCGCTGTCCGGAATGTCCGCGACCACTTCAATCAGCTCACCATCTCCTTGCGCGAGAGCCATGCCCCTGGCCGCCGCCTCGATCTAATCTTTCGGGCCTACGACTCGGGGATTGCGTTTCGCTATTTGCTTCCGCGCCAGGAGGGGCTGGACAAGTTCACTTTATCGTCAGAAAACACCGGCTTTTACTTTCCCGGCAATCCCTCCGCGTTTGCGCTCGACCTGGGCAGCTACACCACAAGCTATGAAAGCGAGTTCCAGTCCATCACACTGGACGACATCAAACCGACTTCGATTATCGGCATACCCCTGCTGGTTCATTTGCTGGATGGTTCCTGGGCAGCCATTCTTGAAGCGGACCTGGACAATTATGCCGGCATGTATCTCGGTGGCGTGCGGGGCATTCCCGGGGCGCTGATGAGCAAGCTGTCGCCGCTGCCGGGCCACTCCGATGAAGCGGTTGTTGCTTCCACGCCTATGGCGAGTCCGTGGTACGTGGTGATGGTTAATTCCAGCCCCGGTGGCCTGATTGATTCCGACAGCCTGATTCTCAACCTGAACCCTCCGTCCGCTCTCCCCGATACCTCGTGGATCAAACCGGGCAAGGCGGCCTGGGACTGGTGGTCGGGCAGTTACGCGAGCGGCGTCAACTTCAAACCCGGCATGAACACAGCCACTATGGAGCACTACATCGACTTCGCCTCCAAGGCCCATCTCCGCTACATGCTGATTGATGCCGGCTGGTCGCCAAGAGATGATATTACCCACACCGTGCCTGCGATTGACATGCCCGCGATTCTTGCCTTCGCCAAGCGGCGCAACGTGCGTATCCTGCTCTGGATGTACTGGTCGGCGGTTGACAAGCAGATGAACCAGGCCTTTCCGCTGTATGAAAAATGGGGAGTGGCGGGCGTGAAGATTGATTTTATGGACCGTAACGACCAGGAGATGGTGAATTTCTACCACCGCACGGTGAAGGCCGCCGCGGCGCACCACCTGGCAGTCGATTTCCACGGAGCTTATCCGCCTGCCGGCCTGCGGCGCACCTATCCGAATCTCCTTACGCGCGAGGGCGTGATGGGAATGGAGTACAACAAGTGGAGCCGCCGCGAAACACCCGAACATCTGGTAACCATTCCCTTTACGCGGATGCTGGCCGGACCCATGGACTACACTCCCGGGTGTTTTAACAACGCGACCCGCGAACAGTTCCAGCCCCGGCAGATTCAGCCGATGTGCCAGGGCACAAGGGCCAATCAGCTCGCCATGTATGTGGTGTATTTGAGCCCGCTCGAAATGGTTTCCGATTATCCGGAAGATTATCTCGGGCAACCTGGCTTTGAGTTCATTAAAAAGGCTCCGACCGTCTGGGATGAAACGCGTGTCTTGAACGGCGAGCCTTCACAGTACATCACCATAGCGCGCCGCCACGGTGATGAATGGTTTCTGGGCAGCATGACCAACTGGACATCCCGGGATTTGTCGGTTCCCCTCAGCTTTCTGGGGCCGGGCACGTGGAAGGCAAAGATCTTTGCCGACGGGCCCCACGCCGATCAGAACGCAAAAGACCTCAGCATCCGCACAAAGCAGGTGACGGCGCAGGATACGCTCCCGCTCCATCTTGCCTCAGGGGGTGGTGCAGCGGTGGTCTTTTCCCCCGTCAAATGACGATAGTCGAACCATCAAAAAAGGGAAGGCTGTGTTTCGTGCCTTCCCTTTTTGTTTTCCACACAAACGGATCAGCGGCGGCTGCCTCGTGACCACTTTGGAAATCCCTGGGCGCCGCGCAGGGCAAGAGTTTCATCTCCTTTCCTGACCCCATGCCCGTCAATGTAAGGCCTGCTACCGGGTAGTGTGATGACTGGTAGAGGGCTGATAGGTCCTGTTTTTCGGCGAAGTATTTGATTTGCAGGGTGTGCCCTATGCATCGGGCATTTTTTCCTGCGAAATCCGGGTCTTGACCCGATGGACTTTTGCTCCCATTGAGTTCTAAATAGCAGGCAACCGGAACTGGCGAGAGGCAGGAGCGACACCGCGAGGGGTGCGGTTGAGAAACCGCTTATTTGACGTTGGCCTGCTCCTGCCTCCACCGTTCGGTTTGCAGAGGAATGAGTCGTTTAAGGAAACTCTGGTCTCAGGGTCTGGGGAGGGGGATTCCTTGAGGCACAACGCCTTTGCTCTTGTTGCACATGAGCTTCCCGAGCCATGCGAATCGCTGAAGCCGGTTCTCAGGCGTCTCGGGGTGGATGCTTTCAGCGTTCATCGCTGTGCGGATGCCCTGCGACTGATCGAACAAACCCACCCGCACCTGATCTTTACAGACAGTCAGCTTCCCGACGGTAACTGGATGGATCTTGTCAACCTGGTAGAAGATGCTGCGATCCCCATTTGCGTCATCCTGGTTGGATCTGAGAAGGACCCTGAAACGCTTCAGGCGGCTATCCGTCATGGAGCCTTCAGTTTCATCTCTCCACCATTTGACGATCGAACGGTCTCCCGGCAAATCAACCAGGCGATAGCTCTGGTGCGTGCTCGCCGCGAGCGTCACTCCCGCACGGCCGCTGCTTAGCAGGACTCAGCAGCCCGAACAACTCACATGGTAGAAACGAACTCATCTGCCCGCGTGGGGTACGGGTTTCCCCGGCACATGTCTTCTTTTGAAAACAAGAGAGGCCAGCACAACAACTGGCCTCTCTGTCGCATTCTGATTGATGTTGGCTTACTTTAAGCTTCGGCCTCCTCAATTTCTTTCACGCTTATGGTCATGTTTTCCTCGTCGAGGGTGCCGGTGACCTTTACGTCTTTTCCGTCAAATTCTTTGGCTTTGTCCTGATTATCGAGCTGGTAGGTTTTCCCGTCCTCGCCCTGGAGGGCGTACTTTCCATCGTGGTTCATGATTTTTCCCGTGAAAGTCTGAGCTTCGGCTTCCTGGGCTGCAGGTTCAGCGGGCTCGTCCTGTTGCGCGCTCAGAACAGCACTGTGGCCCGCAGCTTGCACTTTCATGGATGGGACCGCCCAAGCAATCACACCCAATACAACCAACATCACAAGCAGATTCAGCTTCTTCATCATCTTTCAATTTCCTCCTGCGCTTGGATCCTGTTCTTGCCCATGACCCAGTCCGGCTTTGCCGGAAAACACCACTGGATCCTAGCGCTGGAGATTAGACGGTAACGCTCTGTAAAGGTTAACTGCTTTTTTGCTAAATTTTTGATTAAGGGTAAGGACTTGATAATACGCCTTCGCGAGGATACTGATCAGAGGCTCTACCCTGGAATCGAGCGAATGGAGGTTGCCATCGCGGAGACTTTGCGGATGGGTCGAGACAGGGAGGGCCTGACCTTCGGAAAGATCAGGCCGGGCGTCACGCCTTCATCCGATCACCCCTAACCCCCGGACTGGCATTTTGCCGGCTACTGGCTGGTGGTTGTGAACTTGAAGACCGTTATCTGATGAAACGTCTCTCCCGGCTTGAGTTCAGTGGTCGGGAAACTCGGGTGGTTCGGCGAATCGGGATAGTGTTGCGTTTCCAGACAGAACGCTGACCGGGGGCCGTAGGCGACGCCCCCTTTGCCATGGACCGACCCGTCCAGGAAGTTGCCGCTGTAAAGCTGAATGCCCGGCTCAGTGGTATAGACTTCCAGTTCGCGCCCCGATTCAGGATCGTAAGCTCGCGCCGCAAGCTCCAACCCGGGCCCTTTGCGGTCCAGAATGTAGTTGATGTCATACCCTTTGCCGATCTTCAACTGCGGGTTGTCCTCATTGATGCGCGCCCCGATCGCGGTGGGCTTGCGGAAGTCAAACGGCGTGCCGTCCACCTTCATGATTTTTCCCGTGGGAATCTGCGTGGCGTTCACGGGCGTGATCTCGTCGGAATTAATCCACAACACCGTCTTCAGAATATTTCCATTTCCTTGTCCGGCCAGGTTGAAGTAGGAGTGGTTGGTCAGGTTGATGACCGTGTCCTTGTCGGTGGTGGCGCTGTAGTCGATCTTAACGCCGTTGTCTTTCGTCAGCGTATAAACGACCGTTGCCTGCAGGTTGCCCGGGTACCCTTCCTCGCCGTCCTTGCTCAGGTAGGTCAGTTCCAGTGCGGGCTCATCTCCCGGAATCTCTTTTGCCGTCCAAACTCTCTTGTCAAAACCCTTTATGCCTCCGTGCAGGCTGTTGGGGCCGTTGTTGACGGGCAGATGATAGACCTTGCCGTCCAGGGTGAACTTGGCGCCGCCAATCCTGTTGGCATAGCGGCCGACCAAAGCCCCGAAATAGGTGTTGTATTTCATGTAATCTGGCAGGTTGTCGAAACCGAGCACTACATCGGCCATCTTGCCGTTGCGGTCAGGCGCCTGGATCGAGACGATCCTTCCGCCGTAATTGGTGATGGCCACCTGCATGCCATTTGCATTGGTCAGTGTATAAAGATGCACTTCCTGTCCGTCGGGCATTTTTCCAAACACGCTCCTTTTGATTCCTGTTTCCTGACTTTGGGTCTCAGACGCCGGCTGTTTTCCGGGGGTGCAGGCGCCGGTCACGGCCAGAAGCATTACCAGCAAACTTATCAGTCCGGGAAGTCCCTTCGCGCTGTTCGCCTTAATGTTGGTCGTCATGGATGATCGATTAGACCTCCGTAGCTGTATCAGGCCGCCTGGCATCCGGAACGCCCTGCGAACCTGCCTTCCGAGCGAACAGCATAACACCTCAGATGCGGGTTTTGAATACCAAGTGTCTCGTTGCTGAGATTTTCATGAGGTCCAATCGGCCCTTCCGATTTGCGGGGGCATCGGACGGAATTAACCCCCGCTGCTGGAGGGCCCCGATACCTGGTGGTGACCCAGGTTGCTCCCTGTTCTGTGGCACGGCCATCTTGGCCGTGTTTTTAGACCGCGGACGCCCGTGCCACAAATCGAACTGGGTCACTACCCGGTACCTGCTTGACTTGACTCCCGGCCGGGCGTAGCATGGGCAAATCGGGGTAAAATCCTTTTCCTCAAGGAGGGCAGGATCGATGTGGGGTAGAATCAGCTTGACCGGCAAAGCAGTCTTACTCGGCATGGCGTTGGCGCTGTGCCTCGGACTTACACAAGTTGGAAGTGCGCTGCCTGGCGCTCCTCAGGCATCAAGTGCCAAGAAGTCAGTCTACGTGTGTGCTTGCGGGGGTACCAAGTCCTGCCCCTGCATGGCCATGGCAAAGAAGGAAGGCAAGTGCCCTTGCGGGGCGGATACGATGAAGGAAGTCCCTGCCAACAGCAAATGGGCAAAACACAATCGCGCGGAACTCAGCAAGTAGCATCGCAAGGCTGGCTTGCCAGATGAGAGCGCGATCCGTATCACCATTCCGGCCACGGGAGTCGCACTCAAATTTAGAGCAGGCAAGTTCCGCAAGGTGTCGGCCCCGGGTCGGTGTTCAGTTAACCATCCGCGTTAATGCTCCCTCCGCTTCGGGAAGCGGCGGCTTGCCACCGCTTCCCGAGACGGACACAGTTTGTCATCCCTGAGGTGTTTCCTTGAGGTTTCGCGGTGAGGATAGCAAGGGGGCCGATTGCTCTCTTCGCGCCAGAGTAGCAGTCCCGTTTGGCGTTTGGACCTCCTGCCAGTTTGCCTATTGAATCAGGCCAGGAAACAGCCTGGCGGCGTTCCCGTGGTAGATCTTGCGGACAACACTCCGGGGAAGCTGCAGTCCCTGCACTTTGAGTCCCTGGTATTCAAAAGTCTCGCCGGTCGCAAAATACTTCCAGCTCATGGCGTATTGGTATTTCCACTCCTTGAGGACCCGGCCCTCCTCTTTTTCGTTGCGCCGGTTCAGGCCGCCGTCTGTTCCGTAGCAGATCCGGTCCTGGTACTTGATCAGGAAAGCCCGCACTTTGGCGCGGGGTTGTGCCATCAGATAGCGGATGCGCGCGGCCGTATCCACATTGAAGTTGGGATAGCGGTCAAAATGCCTGGCGATTTCATCCACGCTGGTTTCCATGCTGCCCAGGTGGGCGCCCACCACGCGAAGGTTGGGGTTCATTTCCAGCAGGTGGTCCCGCGCTTTCAGGATCTCTGCCTTCGATGGCACGCCCTTCCTGCCGTAGAAGTGCCACTTAGGATTGTTCTTGTAATAGTTGTAATCCGGATTCATAGGGCCCATCTGGGCAAAGGATTCCCAGCAGGTATCAGGCTCGGCAATGTGGGCGATCATCGTCTTGTTATGCGCCGCGATGTCTTTGTAGATGGGCTCGAAAACCGGGTCGTCCGGCATGATGTATTTGCCCGATGGGAACCTCACGTCCATACCGATGTTCTTCCAGATCTTGACGGCAATGGCGCCGGCGCGGAAGTTGGAGTTGAGGATCTCGATAGTGTTCTGGTCAAAGTTCTTGTCTTCGAACTTGTAGGGATTAAAAGTCGTGCACACTCCGGCGCGCCCGTGGGACCCGCGATGGACCGTCATCACCTCACGGAACTGCGCAGCCTGGGTGCGGTCGGGCGGTTCATTCTTGGTCGAATATACACAGATGTCGACGATGCGGAGATTGAGGTCCCTCATCATCCGGTAGTAAGCCGGCGAATTCACAAAGACGTGCGCATGCGTATCAATCGGCCCGATCCTGGCCAGCGCCGCCAGGTCTGCTGCTTCCTGAGGATCGACCTCTTGCGCCGCGGGTGACGCCAGCAGATGGTTCGATAAAATCACTCCGGCCGTTACTCCGGTTATCACAAGGAAACTGATTGCAATCATCCTGATCCGTCTCACTTTCGTCCTCCGTTCAGCATTGCCTCCCAGTGCTCCATGCCATTCCATGAGCGGCTGGCCCATTCCTGACCGTCTGATAGCCCGACAATCATACACCAGCGCTGAAAGTTTTTTCCGGGGCTAATTTGGATTTTTCACGGCTGGCTGTGTCGTTGAAGGATGATTCAAACCTGGAGGCGCGCTCTGCGGAATTATCGTCCGGAAGCTTTTGAAGTATATTAAAACTCTGTTAACTGCTAAGCTATGGGTGGTTTTCGTAAATCAGGTGTTTACCTGATTGACCGCCGATGAGAGATTAGGTGATTCTAACGCTGATGCTCGTTTAGTTAACTGCCTTTTTTTCTTTCTGAAAGGCAGCTCTTGCTGGTACGGCATCTTCCAGTCGCCGGCTGCGGTCTGCTTCATAGCACGAATTAAAGAGTCTGATCTGAGTCGGCGCGAAGGCTATCGGGGTTTTTGCAGGGTCCCAACACATACCGGCCGCTAACGAGGCGGTGGAAAGGCAAACCCGATTGTTCTTGAAGGTTAAGGGCGGCCCAGGACTATTCTTTTCCACCAAGCGCCAGAGTGGACTGGAAGTTCTGGTCAGGCTGATGCATCAAGGCCAAATTCCCGACAAGGAGGAGCCGCTCGGTCACCATGGCGCGATGTCCTAAACTCCGCAATTACCGGCAGCCGGATCAAGCGCACCTGGCCAGTGGCGAAACAAGAATATGAAGGCACCACTGTCTTTAGCCGACGAACTTCGTGCGATCCGCGGTGGCCTCAACAGTAAAACCCTGCCCAAGGGGCTAAATCAAATGGCGAAAACCGGGCTCCCCTGGCAATCGGACATTGAGCGAGTGGAGCAAAAGCTTCAGGCAGCGTTGCGGGTGATCTCGCGGTTTTCTGGCGTCGAGCTTCCAGAGGGGGATGCCGCATCTCCCGGCGAAGCGGGTTCCGTATCACGCCTGGATTGCACAACCTTGAAGGAACGAATCCGCAATGAGCTGGAAGCCTTTTCCGTTACCACGGCCTCCGAGATGGCGAAACAGGCCGAGGAACAGGCCCGCGCTGCGCTGGCTGCCGTTCAGAGTGAAATGAGGGGCCGGATCGAGCAAGTGGTCGGCGAATACCGGCTAAAATTGCAGGAAGAGATTGGGCCGCAGAAAATCGATATTAATGTGGCCAAGCAGAGCCAGGACCGCGTCGCGGAACTGGTTCGCGCCCAGACGGATGAATTTGCCCGCTGGGTTTGGCTGACCTGCAAAGGGACGGGAACTCCCATTCCAATGCAAATCGAGAAGTTGCTGGAACCCTATGTGCAAGAAGCAACTGCTCTGGTTACTGGAACTATCCAGCAGAAAATTCAAGATTTGCTTGCCGACCAGGAGAAGCGGGTGCAGGAACACTTCCAGGGAACGGCTGATTCTCTCCAAAGCCAGATTGCTTCGCTCGAGCAGGCAGCGCAGCAGATTTGTGAAAAGAACGCGGATTCGGTGACGAAATTATCCACGGAGAAGTTGCGTGCCGCCGCTGACGAGGCAGCGAAAAGCTTTGAGGTCCAAATCCAGGAGAAGCTGGAAGGTTCTCTCGGCGGGGTCCAAGCCCGCCTGGATGAGACCACTTCCGCATTGCTGGAGAGATTGCAGAAGGAGCAGGACGAGAGAGCACAGGACTTCATCCGCAGGCTGGAAGTGCTGTCGTCGGAGATGGAAGCTGCGGAAGGTCCGGAGATTATGTCCCGGATGGAAAAGGCCGCGAACGGTGTCATGAACGCCTCGCTCCAGCAACTGCAGCAGGCGACAGAGAGCGCTGTCCAGCGGGTCCAGGAAACCGGGCGGTTCGTTAACGACTCCGTCGAGGAGGGTTTCAGGCGGGTGGGCGAAATGCTTGGCGGCAAGGGCCAGGACCTCGGCGGATTTCGAGAGAAGATCTTGGCGGATTCTAAAGAGCACATCTCTGCGATGGTTGATGAAGCTGTGGGATCGATCGGGCCGCGCATCCTCCAACTGGCCGAGGAGAAGATCGAAGAGGTCAGCGCGGAGAGGAGCAAGTCTCAGGAAGAGACCATTTCGCAGTTTGAATCGCGGCTTCAAGAAGTTTCGGAAGGTCACTATCGCAGTCTTCTGGAGCGCATCCAGAAGGATGCCGGTGAAGCGGGCGCCCGGGCTGCGGAAGAAGTCCGAAGCTCCTCAGGCACCGTCATGCAGGAACTTTCCGAAAAGGTGGAGATTGCAGCCTCGCTTTTGAGAAAAGAGCAGGAGGCGGCAAGCTCCAGTTTCCAAACCTCTGTGAACGATACCCTGGAAACCTTCCGGCAGCAACTCTCGGAGATTTCGCAGACTGGAATTGAAGCGCAACGCAAATCCATTGCAAACAACCTGACCGAACTCCAGAAGCGCCTAACGCTGGCTGCGGAGGCCCTGCTTTCAGATCCTCCCCTGTCAGAGTAGGGGCTGAGCTGTCGCTTGACGTTTACTCAGTTCTTCCGGTGTCTTGCTGGACGCTTCGCCCGGCAGAGTTTCCGCCTGCCATTCGCTGTCTTTATATCTTTCCCCGCCCGTATAGGACCTCTCCGGGCCTCGCCCCGGTGTGCTGTCCGTTATTGATCACCACAACGCCGTTGACAATCACGAAGGGAATGCCCGCCGGATACTGCAGCGGGTCTTTGAACGTGGCCTTATCGCTGACGGTTTGCGGATCGAAGATGGTGATGTCCGCCGCCATGCCGGGCGCCAGCAGCCCGCGGTCTTTGAGCCCGGTGATGTGCGCGGGCAGGGAAGTCATTTTGCGGACGGCGTCGGCCAGCGTCAGCACATGCCGGTCTCGAACGTAAACACCCAGCACGCGCGGGAACGTCCCGTAGAATCGCGGGTGAGGTTTGCCCGCGAAGGTCATGGCAGGGCTCACGGCCGCGCCATCCGAACCCACGCCGACCCACGGCTGCTTCATGGCCAGTTCGACGTCGGGCTCGCTCATGCCGAAGTAGATGGCGTAGGCCGTTCCGCCTTCGTTCACCAGCAGGTCGCAGAGAGCATTCAACGGGTCGGTGTGCATCTTCTTTGCCACCTCATCCATGCGGTTGCCCTCGTACTGCTTGTCTTCGAGCTTGTCCACGGCGGCCACCATCACGCCGTGCCAGCCGCCAGTGCTCTGGACTTCGTTGTTGACCCATCCCGGAAGTCCGTGGGCGATGTCCCTGCGGATCTCATCACGAACTTTGGGATCTTTCAGCAGTTCCACGCGGCGCTCGAGCGGACCTTCCAGAAATTTGGGCGGCAGACACTGTTCCAGATGGGTCATTGAAGCGATGTAGGGATACTGGTCGGCGGTCACCTCGATGCCGTGGTCGCGCGCCGCCTGGATAATCTTGATCTGGTCGATCATGTGGCCCCAGTTCGGCTTGCCGTCCATCTTGAAGTGCAGGATGTGGACGGGCAGGCGGGCTTTCTTTCCGATTTCGATGGCCTCGGCCAGAGCCTGGGGCTCATTTGCGGCCTCGCCCCTGATGTGGGTGGTGTAAATGCCTCCATAGCGTGCCGCTACGCTGGCCAGGTGGATGAGGTCATTTGTGGTCATGTAGGAGTTTGGAGGATAGATGAGTCCGGAGGAGAGGCCGATGGCGCCCTGCTGCATGGCCTGTGCCACCAGGTCCTCCATCTTTTTCATTTCCGCTGGCTTTGGTCTGCGGTTCACGTTTCCAATCACGCCCATCCAGACCTGCCCCGCGCCCACGTAAGACGCCACGTTCAGCGAAATGCCGCTCTTTTGCAGCACATCGAAATACTGGGCCAGCGTTTCCCAGTTCCTTTTGAAGTTAGCGGGGCGGGGGCTCTTGCTCACGTCCGGCTGGCTGGTGCTGGTGAAAGGCCCGGCGGAAGCGTCTTCGCCGATAATCTCCGTAGTGACGCCCTGCCGGATCTTGCTTTGCGCATCGCCGTCCACAAGCAACGTGTAATCGCTGTGCGTGTGAAGATCGATAAAGCCCGGTGCCACGACAAGCCCCGTAGCGTCAATCACCCGCCGGGCGGTTGGGGCGACCAGGCGGCCGATAGCGGCGATCCTTCCGTTTTTCACGGCGACCTCGCCTTCGTACCACGGGCTGCCTGTGCCGTCGAGGATGTGCCCTCCTGTGATGAGCAGATCGTATTTCGGCTGGACTTTTTGTTGGGTTGCAGGTGGGTGGCAGGAGAGCATTAAACCACAGGCGATGACAATCGCCGCGAGAGTCAGAGACACTCTTTCGTGGAGCCCTGGACAGCGCATAAGGCTGGACCTCCGGAAATCTTCAGGTGTAATATGCCGGCCGTGACCGAGACCGTGGGATGGCATTATAGCTCAGAGCTATGCGGCAGGTTAGGCGATTCAGATGACGGCACACAACCGCCTTCTCCCTGCAACGTGTCGGCTTGGAGCGTTATACTATGGGTGATTGGGAATGCAAGCCATTGTAGCGCTTCGAAAGGTGGTCTCCCGCGATGCCCTACTGTCCCAACTGTCTGACGGAGTATGTGGAAGGCACCAATGAGTGCGAAGACTGCAGGGTGCGTCTTGTCCCCGGTTCTCCCCCTGAAATTGAAGATGAACCAGGCTCCGGCGGCCGCAATGCTCTTGGAGGGTGGTTTCGGTCCCTGGTCGGCGCGGGGCAGGAGACAGATGAGGACGAAGGTCCTCCGGTTAAGACCGTGAGAATCCGAGTTTTCTCCGGCCACACCGCTTCAATGGATGCGGGTCTTGCCCGAAAGCTGTTGAAGGTGAGGGGAATTCCTTCCGTTCTCGGCGGGCAGACATCGGCGGAGATGCTGCCCGTCCTGGAAGTTTCGTTGCTGGTTCGGGAAGAGGACGCTGACCGCGCCGCGGACATTCTGCGCAATTATTTTGACAAGACTGGCCCCGTCCTGGCCGAGTAATTCACTTTTTTGCAGAGGGTGGTGGTTGCTCTGCGGCCGCCTGGCGCCTGTGCCCACGGGTAATTTGGCGCTCCAGCCGGCGGATGGCCTTGTGCACATCCTTCGCTTCATCGGCCTGCTTCTGCGACGGCAGAGCGTCAAGGTACTTGCGGTAGGCGGCAAGGGCTTCGCGCTTCCTGCCGGTCTTTTCATAGACCTTGCCCAGCCCAAGATAAGCGGGGGCATAGTAGGGATCATCCCGGGCCGCTTCTTCGTAACGGCTGAGCGCTCCACGATAATCCTTCCTGCGAAAATAGAAGTTGCCGACCTCAACCGACTGCCGGGCCGATGGCGGGACGTAATGGTATGAACTCTCAAGTTCGCCGTCATCCTGCGCCATATGCTGAGCGGACAACGATACCGTCAGGCCCATGAGAGCAATGACGCCAAGCAGAATCGTGGCAAGATTCGTGCGCATATCCAGATTGTCTATCGCGCCTGGAATGGAGTCAACCGGATATCCCGGCAACAGGTACGGCATTTTTGCTGCGGCCAGGGCGAGGCCATGAAAGCGAGCGAACACAGGGCGTTTGTAATTTTTACCCACTGTTTCATAATGAGACACTTTTTATTTCAATAGCGATCTTGAGTGCTTATAAACTTAATAAGTTACTTATTATCAATAAGATAGTATTTTGTGATTTTGGCGGGCAAAATCCCATACGTCCCATCGGGGGCGTTTCTGTCGTCATAAGTAGCCTGTGTTTCTATGCTATAACGGGCTTGCGCGGCCAGGCCGCAGTCCCGCGCCGCCAAACCCTCGCGATGACGCTTCGCCAGGTCGGCGACCATCTGCGAATCGGAAGTGGCGTTGGCAGTGCCTGATGTGGCGCTCTGTAGCGGCGGCGTGGGGACCCCACGTGGCGATCTCGCCCCGGCGGGATCGCCGCTACGGGCCGTCGGTGAGCGAGCAGCCAGCCATTCCTTCAGCGTCTGGCCCTCCATCAGCTCCATGGCGATAAAGGGCTGCCCTTCGTGATCGCCAATTTCGTAGATGGTGCAGATGTTGGGATGATTCAGCGCCGCGGCGGCGCGCGCTTCGCGTTGAAAGCGTTCCAGTTTTTGCGGGTCTTTGGAAAATTCATCCGGCAGAAACTTCAGCGCGACAAACCGCCCGAGCGTGGTGTCTTCAGCCCGATACACCACACCCATGCCCCCGCCGCCGAGCTTTTCGAGAACGCGATAATGAGAAATGATGTTGTCTGCCACCCGTGGGCCCTCACACAAGAGTGCCATCATCATAGGAAGCATCGACAGTGAAGTCAATGGCGCAAAGTTGGCCAGCGAAGGCTGGCGGCGCACCGCCTTTCCGCATTTCGATCGCGTGCCCTCAAACCTCGGGTCCGCAATGCCAGGTGAGGATTCTTTCATCCCTCCGGGGCTGGGGGACTAGTGAGGATTGCAAAATATAGTGACAGCGCTCGTTTGTAGCGCCGCCGTCCCGGCGGCAGTTTTCAGGGCTGGCAAGATGCCGGCGCTACGGAAGTCCGTCACTCAATGATGCAATCCTCATTAGAGGCCTCGCATGAGTGAGCGGTGCTCTCCCGTGCTGCGGGACGGGGCTGGAGCTTTTCTGTAACACGACACTCGTGCCTCTCGCTTCGCGAGACCGTAGGTACTGCAAGGCGAGCATCTGCGCCAGCCGCCATCAGCGGTGTTGGAGCAGAAGATTCCGGACTGTCACATGGGGTATCAAGTGCTTATAGGGTGTCGGCTGTAATTGGATACCGGCTTTTTTCTGCTGCGTGATGTTGAGCGTGGACGGGGTGGCCTTCATGGCCGAAAGCGTTGCCGCAACGGATGCCGTGGGGTCGTAGGGCAAGGCAGGCGGGTCGGGAATTGAGGTCAGGTCAATCACGGCGATTCCGTCACCGTTGGCCCCGGTGATGGCCACCAGATTGTTGTCCTTCCCATCTGAAACCAGCGCGTCGTAGTTAGGAGAAAGGGGCACAGATATCGCAATACGGTCCAGCAAAGTGCCTAATCTTCCGTCCATCACATCAATTCCCAGGTTGGTAGGCTGGAAGAGCAGGTGGCCGTCAGGACTCAGCTTCTGTCCGTAGATATAGGAAATATTCATCACCTCGCGATCGTTCAGGGCAAAGTAGGATTCCGCATTGAGATTCGGGGCGTACAAGTAATCTGTCGCCGCCAGCCTCGTTCCGTCGGCATCCATTGTCAGCTCATCGTTGCCGCCGCTCCCGGAGCCGAGAGGCGCGTAGGACATTTTGCCTGTCGCAGTATCGATGCTCACAACAGATCCTGAGCTATTGAAATAAACCGCGGTCCCGGCTGGATTCAGGACGGTTCGCAGATAAGCATCTAGTCCATAGCCGCCCACGAAATTCATTACCTGACCCGTACTGGTATCCAGGCTGAAGTATCCGACGTTCGCGACAAAATAGACGGTTCCCCCATTTGTAACGGCGACCCCGACCGGATTTGTACCTTGAGGAAGCGTGAATTTCTCGACCGAGGACGGGTTGGCCGGGTCAAGAACGTAGATGGCCTGCCCCTGAATATCGCTCACGGCAAGCTTGCTCCCGTCTGGTGAAAGCGCAATCCCCCACAGCCGCTGCGGATTGTCGGCTGCCGGAATAGGGGTGGGTGGCTGCCACAGATGATCCGCCAGTGAGAAGATGCGAATTTGGGTCGCGTCCGTGAAATAATAAAAATCGTTGTAGGGATCGTAGATTCCCTGGGCAAGTGTGGCGCCCGGGGCGGGAAACTGCTGAACCGCTGGAAGGTAAGTAATGCCGCTATGGGCCGTTACTGTGCCGGAGCTGCTCGTTACGGTGACATCCACGGATGTGCCGGCCACCCCGGAAGGAATCGTATAGGTAAATGCCTGGAGCGGGAAGGACGAAGACGGCGAGACATTCGGTTGCCAAGTGAAGGAAGTTATCTTTGCCGCTTGTCCGCCAACCGTCACCTGCAAGCCTGGGGGAATGGAAGTTGAACCTAGCGACGCTTCGAGCATTGGTCCAAATCCGTAGCCATACACCGTTCCAGTCCCGCCGCCTGCGGCGGTGGAATAGTTTGGCGTGACTTGCAGGATGGTCGGTCCGTAGCTGAACCCCTCTGGATCGTAAGCTAATACTGTGCCGCCTGAGGATAGCGCATAAAACCCGGCCGGGCCTGGAGCGCCTGGCGGGGTTGTTGCAGACTCCCCCGAGTAAGATGAAGTTGCGGACAGGGATTCAGCTTTTTGGCTTCCGATATACGCATCGGCAATCGGGCTGGCCCACGGAGGCCAGTCCCAAGTGATCTGTGTGCCGCCGCCGATGAGACCGGTAGCTGGGTATAGCGGGGGGGACAAACCTTGATCCACTGGACCCGCGCGCAGGGCCGTGGTGTCGAGGAAGCCAACGCCCCCAAACACGGGACCGGCAATAAGGCCGGTGCCATCTGCCGCCTGGAGGATGGGGTTATATGCCGGGGCGCTGGCTAGCCCTGAATAAGGGAACGCGACGAAGATGTCGGGCAACCATCCCACTTGTTGGCCGGTGGCCAGGTTGTAAGCGTATACGATCCCCTCTGCGCCGGGGCTGGTGTCGGACGTGGTGTACAGCGTTGTTGAGTCTGGGCTCACAAAAAAGTTGGCCGCGGTGCTGGTGGCCCCCTGAATTGGGAATTCTTTCACCAGCGAAAGCGTACTCGCGTCCAGGACCATGGCGTTCCCGGGGTATCCAGGGCCAGGGATAATGATCGACTTCCCATCCGGCGTGATAGCGAAATCGTCGATAATTGCGCCCGACGAATCTGTATAAGAGATGGCGGCTCCGGATGACTCGTCGAGTTCGCACACGGTATGATCGCTGACAGGGCTGACAAGGACGACCTTAGTGCGATCAGGCGTACGGCCAAACGCCCCGATGAACGTAATCCCGCAACTCGCTGGTGGCTGATAAACTGAAATCGAGTTATCCGCCGGATTCCAGATAGCAAATCCGGGATATTCGGACTGGTTGTTTGAGACGCCATACTGGCCGCCTAGCAATGCAAGCTGCCCGTCCGCCATCACTTGCACCGAGTTGGCCTGAAATCCGTTAGGCCCGATTTGGACCGCAGGGTACCTGTGCGTCACAGTCATTTTGACGGGATCAATCTGATAGACGTCGCCAATGATAGTACCGACGAAGATGGATGAATGGTCGGGCGTATCGTCAATGCCAAACGCGCCGGGGACAGGTATGCTTCCGACAACCGTTTCCGTGGTTGCGTCGATCGCGGTGACGCGGCTGGTGATTGGATCGGTCACAAAAAACCGCCCCGTCAGGGGGCTATACACGATCCAATGCAGGTTTATGACAGCGGGGTAAAGAGCCGCTGCGTCCGTACGCACGAAGCGCATGCGGAAGGGAGGCGCGTTGGATGTGATGGGCTGGGTCGAGCCACCGCCTGCTTGCGAACCGCCTGTGCCGCCGCACGAGACGAGCAGGGCCGAAACAAACAACATCGTAACAAAGGTCGCAAGCCGCCTCTGGCAAGCTGGACGACCCCTGTGTGGCGCGTCCCGCCAGAGAAATCTCCCCACTGTGTCCTCCTTGCAATCGGGGCGAATTTTACAGCAATGTGAGATATCACGCAAGAACAACTCCGACAGAACAACTCCGCCAGTGGCGCAAAGTTGGCCTGCGAAGATTGGCGGCGCTGCGCCTTTCCGCAATTCGTCGAGATCGGCGATAATAGCTGCAAAGCGGGAAATGCGCATGAACGAGCTTCTCAAACAGAGAGCGGAAGACCTGCCGGCGCGGCCGGGCGTTTACCTTTTCAAGGATGCGGCCGGGCAGCCAATCTACGTGGGCAAGGCCAAGTCATTGCGCCACCGTGTACGCTCGTACTTCCAGGAATCGCGCCCCAGCGACGAAAAGCGCGACCGCCTGCTCGACCTGGCCGCGGACCTTGAAACCATTCTGGTGGACAACGAGAAGGAAGCGCTGGCGCTTGAGAACAATCTGATCAAGCAGTTCAAGCCGCGCTACAACGTGCTGCTTCGCGATGACAAGACTTATCCCTACATCAAGCTCACTTTGCAGGAGCGTTACCCGCGCGTCTACGTCACCCGCCGCCTGAGGAAAGACGGGTCGCGCTACTACGGTCCCTATTTCCCGGGCGGGCTCGCTTACCGGATTGTGGACCTGATCCACCGCCGCTTCTTTGTGCCGTCGTGCAAAGTCGACCTCGGGCGCTACCATCCGCGGCCCTGCCTTCAGTACTACATCAAGCGCTGCCTGGGGCCCTGCGTCGAGGGACTGACCACGCCGGAACGATACACGGAAGCCGTGCGCGACGTCCGCATGTTTCTCGAAGGCCGCGAAAGCGAGCTGATGAGGGAACTTCACAAGCGCATGGAGCGCGCTTCAGAAGATCAGCGTTACGAAGAGGCCGGCCGCTATCGCGACCAGTTGCTGACCATTGAACAGTTGCGCGAGCGGCAGAAGATGGCGGCGTCCTCCGGCGAGGACTTTGACATCTTCGGGTTCCACCGTGAAGGCACACAGATGGCCGTCGACTTGTTCCACTTCCGCAACGGCCGCACCGTGGACCGCCGCGAGTTCTTCTGGGAAGACCTGGAAGAACCTGACCTCGGCGACGTTTTCTCGGCCCTGGTGAAGCAGGTTTATCTGGACCAGCAGTATGTGCCGGGCGAAATCTTTGTGCCGGTGGGTTTTGAGGACCAGAACATTCTTGAAGAGGTGTTTTCGGAAAAGCGCGGCCGGGCGGTGCACATCTCGACTCCGGAAGCCGGCAAGCGCCGCGGGCTGCTTGAACTTGTGGCCAGGAACGCGCGCCATTCTTTCGAACGCCGCTTCCGGGTGCTCCAGCCGAAAACGGAAGAGATGCTGGCGGAACTGGCCGATGCATTGGACCTGGAAAAGCCTCCGCGGAGGATTGAGGCGTTTGACATTTCCCATATCCAGGGCACAGACATCGTGGCTTCCATGGTGGTGTGCGAAGACGGACAGATGAAGAAGTCCGATTACCGCAAGTTCATCATCAAGACGGTCGCGCAGAATGACGATTTTGCCAGTATGCGCGAAGTGGTGGGCCGGCGCTACGGCCGCCTGCAGCAGGAGAACAAGCGGCTGCCGGACCTGGTGCTGATTGACGGCGGCATCGGGCAACTCCACGCGGCGGCCGAGGCGCTGGCCGGGCTTGAAATTATCAACCAGCCGCTGGCCAGCATTGCCAAGCGGGAAGAGATCCTGTACGTCCACGGCCGGGAAGGCGAACCGATTGCGCTGGACCATCACTCGCCGGCGTTGCACCTGATCCAGCGCATCAGGGATGAAGCCCACCGCTTCGCCGTGACCTTCCACCGGAAGCGCCGCACCCGCCGGGAACTGGCCTCGGAGCTCCTGGATATCCCTGGAGTCGGTGAGCGGACGGCGCGGAAACTGCTGGAGCATTTTGGGAGCATCAGCAAGCTGAAATCGGTAAGCGAGGCTGAACTGTCCCAAATCGTGACACAAAAACAAGCGCTAGGGATTATGGAATATTTGGAAGGCGAGAAGGACAAGAACGATAATTAGTCCAGCCGGTATATTAATAATCGCTTTAAAACAAATGGAGTTTATTGTTGAAAATCTGAATGGACTTTGATATCCTTTCGATGGATTGGAGGTCAACCATGAAGATAAAAAACATGCTATACGGTTTGGGCATCTTGACCGCGGGCGTGGGCATTGGGACGGCTGTGGGTCTCCTTTATGCTCCCCAGAGCGGCCGCCAGACGAGGAAGTTGATTTCCAGGGCCGCGGAGGACGGCGTTGATTTTGTTGCCGCGCGCAGCCGTGAGATCCGCCGGCAGGCAGAGGACGCTTTTGACCGCGGCAAGGACTTTGCGACCAGGCTGGTCGCCTAAGAAGAATCAGGAGGATTTCTAATGAGTGAAAACAATGGAGGGTCGAAGGTAGCGTTCTTTCTGGCTGGAGCGGGGATTGGCGCAATTTTGGCCCTCCTTTTTGCTCCAAAATCAGGACAGGAGACGCGCGACTACATCTCGCAGCGAGCCGGCGAAAGCAGAGACCGGGTAGCAGAAAAAAGCAGGGAGTACCGCCAGAGAGCTGAAGGTTATGTGGACAAGGCCCGGAGTTCTGTTGCCAAACAGAAGGAGCAGTTGTCCGCCGCGCTTGAAGCTGGAAAGCAAGCCTACAGGGAAGAGAAAGGCAAGGAGGCTCAGTAAGCCACTCTTCGCCAGTGGCTCAGGCGGCCGAGAGTAGCGTATGGCTCATGAGACCTTGTTGACGATTTTTATTATCATTGCCGCCGCAGCCCTTGTTCTGCAAGGCCTTGCCATGTACGGCCTGTACAAGGTTGTAGCGCGCATGCAAGTGGAGGTGTCGAACCTGCGGGCCGAGATCACCAGCCATATCGATCCGCTGGCGGACGCTCTGGCGGAGATCGTGACCAGTTCCCGCGACCCTCTCCGTTCTTTTATCAGCGACCTGGCGGAAGTGGCGCGCGTGTTGCGTGAGAGTTCCGGAAGCCTGGATGAAGTGCTGGATGATTTGCTGGACCGCTTCCGGCTGCAGGTGATCCGCGTTGACCAGACCATCACCGATGTGCTGGAGAAAGTGGATAAGACCACGGCCACGGTCCAGCGGAACATCATCGGTCCCGTTTCGGAAGCCTCTTCTGTTCTGAAAGGCAGCCAGGCGGGCCTCTATTTCTTCCTTTCGCGGCGCCGCGAGTCGCGCGCCAGCGACGTGCCGCAAGACGAACAGATGTTTATCTAGTTTCAAGCCGCCGGCCTCATGGGCGCCCGAAGCCGTGGCAGGCCGGGCGGGCGCAATTCTGAAACGGACCCTCCCAAAATTACTTGTCCGGAAACTCATCCACCTCGCAAACATCCTCCGACAATGCATAGGAAAGCATCAGGCCCGCGAAGGCGAATCACGACCTCGGTCCCAGGCGCAAGCATCAAGAGGACGCCAGCCGTGGCGGTTTTTGCCCGCGCGGTCGTCAAAGGAAAAACCAAAACCCGGCTGATCCCCGCGCTGGGTCAGGACGGAGCGGCAAAGCTCCACCGGGCGCTGGTTTCCGACACGCTGCGAAAAGTGGCAGAGCTCAGAGGAAATTCTGCCCGCTACGTGTTTATGGCAGGCGGATCTCTTCCCAGAGAAACTCTTCTGCCCCCTTTCGAGTGTCGGCGGCAGCAGGGCAGCGGCCTCGCGCAGCGGCTCCAGCGCGCCTTCACCCAACTCCTGCGCCGGCATTCACAAGTGGTGATCATCGGTACGGATTCGCCGCAGCTTGCTCCTGCCACGCTGCGGCTGGCGCTGGAAGAATTGCGCACCACGGATGCAGTGCTGGGCCCGTGCCCCGACGGCGGTTACTATCTGATTGGGTTGCGGAAGACCTGCCGTGGACTTTTCAGCGGCCTGCGCCTGGGAACCGAATTCGCTTTCGCCGACACGCTCGATAACCTGCTGGACCACGGTTTCTCCTGCTCCGTTCTCGAGCCTTACCCGGACATCGACCTCCCGCGTGACCTGGCCGCCTTGGAGAAATTCCTGATGAAAAATCCTGCCGCCCGCCGCCTCGCGCCACACACCTGGCGGTTCCTCTCTGAGATGAGTTAATTTCGAGGGTGTCCTGCCCTGGGCGCTGCACCTTGACTTTGCCCGAAATTCGATAGCGGGTTTGCGCGCAGTGTCGAGGTGTATAACGTTTAGAAAACATGGCGCTACAACCGGCGACGCGAGTCGGAGCTTACGAAATCCTTTCGCCGCTAGGTGCGGGGGGCATGGGTGAGGTGTATCGTGCGCGGGACACCAAGCTTCAGCGCGATGTGGCCTTAAAGATCCTTCCTGAAACGATGGCTCGCGACGCCCAGCGCATGGCTCGTTTTGAGCGCGAAGCCCAGGTGCTGGCCTCACTGAACCATCCCAACATTGCTGCGATTTACGGTCTGGAAGAATCGAACGGCGTCCGCGCGCTGGTGATGGAACTGGTCGAAGGCGCGACGCTCGCCGAACGCATTTCCGTAGCGCCGGGATTTACCACGGCACAATCCCAAAATGCCGGCCTGAAAGCCAGCGCTACACAGGACGAACGCCGTTCGCGTGTAGGGGAGGGCTCTGCCCTCCGGCGGGAGCGCAGAGCGCTCCCCTACGAAGAAGCCCTGCCCATCGCCCGCCAGATTGCCGAAGCTCTGGAATACGCGCATGAGCGAGGCGTGATCCATCGCGACCTGAAACCGGCGAACGTGAAGATCACGCCCAAAGACACGGTGAAGGTGATGGATTTTGGCCTGGCCAAAGTCCTGGGTGGCACGGGCGTCTCGCCCGTGGAGGTTCATGGGCATGCCCATGCCACGGGTAATGAAAAACACAGCAGATTCCTCTCCCGCTGTGCGGGATGGGAATGACACGCGATCGGGGTTCGAAATGACGCGTGGGTTAATCCAGCACGCTACTGATCCAACCGCCGGCGACAACTTCGTCGCCGTCGTAAAAGACGGCGGCCTGGCCGGGGGTGATGGCGCGCTGTGGGTCGGCAAACTCGACAAAGGCCTCGCCGCTTGTGCGAACCTCAATGCGGGCGGCGGCAGGGAAGTGCTTATTGCGGATTTTGACACGAGCTTCAAAGGAATCGCCCATGTTTGCCGGGCGGATCCAGTTGATTTCGCGCACCAGCAGGCGGCTCTTCAGCAGTTCCTCATTTGCACCCACCACCACGCGGTTGTGTGAGCGGTCAAGCCCGATGACGTAAAGCGGAGTTCCGGTGGCGATGCCGAGTCCCTTGCGCTGGCCCACGGTGTAATTTCCAAGTCCCTCGTGCCGGCCCACAACGCGTCCGTCTGTGGTGACCATTTCGCCGGCCGTGTCCTCAATCTTCCTCCCCTGCTCGCTGAGGTAGGCGTCGATAAAGCGGCGGTAATCGCCCGTGGGAACAAAGCAGATTTCCTGGCTGTCGGGCTTTTCGGCCACGGGAAGATTTCTCTCGCGGGCCATGGCGCGGACCTTTTCCTTGGTGAACTCGCCCAGTGGAAACAGCGTGCGCGCAAGCTGCTGCTGGGTGAGCCCAAAGAGGAAATACGACTGGTCCTTGGAAGGGTCGCGGCCGGCGAAAAGGCGGTAGCGGCCGGAATCCGGGTCCTTTTCGACGCGCGCGTAATGGCCAGTGGCGATGGTGTCCGCGCCCACCTTGCGCGCCGTGTCGATAAACTCCGCAAACTTGATTTCCGTGTTGCACAGGCTGCAGGGGATGGGCGTTTCGCCCGCCAGGTAGCTCTCCACAAAGGGGCGCACGACGCCCTGCTCAAACCGGTCTTC
>JAJYJL010000411.1 GCA_021789565.1 Acidobacteriota bacterium | reverse complement strand
AACGGTACTATCTTTCATGGCGCACTCCTCGTTGCTCATTGGTCTGCGAAACCCTTTGTAGCAACAGTGCGCCACCTTGCTCAAGTCAGATGTAACCCGCCCGTACACCACTTTCGATCATAGCTCGTATTGAAGTACTTACCACTAATCCGAATTTGCTGAAAGCATGTCCGTGAGCATTCATTGTGGAAATATCATCATGGCAATACAGCACCGTTCATAACAGCGCCTGCAAGGTCATTGAGGAACAGACCTTGTGGGGGCAGACGGTGTGCCGTGTCTGGTTGCCGAACCAGGACGCGGTAGTGCGCGTGCCCCGCTCCGCCTTGCGGCCGCTGAGTGCCGACCTGCAGCCGGAGATCGAGGCTGGACGCATTGCCTATGTGGTTGCTGCAGCCAAGGTGGCCGAGGTGCTCGAAGGCTCCACCAGCGCCACTGACGGCCAAGTACTGCTGGCTCCCATGGAGTCCCACGTCATCCCGCTGCCGCACCAGATCCTCGCCTTGTCCCGGGCCATCTCCGGCGACCGCGTGCGCTACCTGCTGGCCGACGAGGTTGGCCTCGGCAAGACCATCGAGGCTGGTCTGGTCATGCGTGAACTCAAGCTGCGCGGGCTGGTGCACCGAACCCTGGTTGTCTCTCCCAAAGGTATCGCCACCCAGTGGGTGGCGGAAATGCAAACCCACTTCAATGAACAGTTCCAGCTCGTTCTGGGCGACGACATCGGCACCTTGCAGCGCCTGGCTCCCAATTTGGACAAGAGCGCAGACCAGCGGGGTTCAGTCTGGTCGATGTTTGATCAGGTCATCGTCTCGCTCGACTCTGTCAAGCCCATGGACAAGCGGCGCGGCTGGACGGCGGAAAGGGTCGCCGAATACAACCGCAGCCGGTTCGAGGATCTGATTACCGCCGGTTGGGATCTGGTGGTGGTGGACGAAGCGCACCGCTTGGGTGGCAGCACCGATCAGGTCGCCCGGTACAAACTTGGGAAAGGGCTGGCGGAGGCCGCGCCCTATGTGCTGCTGCTTTCGGCTACGCCCCACCAGGGGAAAACCGATGCCTTTCATCGCCTGATGAACCTGCTGGATGACGACGCCTTCCCGGATATGGACAGTGTCTCCCGCGACCGGGTGGCTCCGTATGTTATCCGCACAGAGAAGCGCAAGGCTATTGATGCGGACGGCAAGCCGCTCTTTAAACCCCGGCACACGCAAATGGCCCCGGTGGCCTGGGAGAGTCGACACCACTTGCAGCAGCTCCTCTATGAAGCCGTGACCGACTACGTGCGCGAGGGCTACAACCAGGCTCTGCGCGAGAAGAAGCGCCACATCGGCTTTCTGATGATCCTGATGCAGCGCCTGGTGGTCTCCAGCACCCGGGCGATCCGCACCACGCTGGAGCGGCGGCTCGCCGCGCTCAAGGATGGCGAACAGCAAGCCAGTCTGCGTCTGACAGAGCTTGAAAACGGCGAGGAGGGATCGGGAAGCCCAGACGATGAAATAGCCGAGTTGTATGATATGGACGGCCAGGAGCTGCTCGATGAGCTGCTGAAATCCCATGTGTCGGCTCTGCAGAGCGAAGGCAGTCATGTAGAGACCCTGCTCGACGCGGCGGTCCGTTGTGAACAGGTTGGCCCCGACGCCAAGGCCGAGGCGCTGATCGAGTGGATCTACAAGCTGCAGGCCGAGGAAAACGAACCGGATTTGAAGGTGCTGATCTTCACGGAGTTCGTTCCCACCCAGCAGATGTTGACGGAGTTTCTGGAAGCACGGGGAATCTCGGTGGTCACCCTGAACGGTTCCATGGACATAGAGGAACGCAAGCTGGCCCAGGATGCCTTCCGCAAATCGCATCGCATATTGGTCTCCACCGATGCGGGCGGCGAAGGTCTGAACCTGCAGTTCGCCCACGTCATCATCAACTACGACATCCCCTGGAACCCCATGCGGCTGGAGCAGCGTATCGGTCGTGTGGACCGTATCGGTCAGCCAAAAACCGTACAGGCGATCAATTTCGTTTTTGAAGATTCTGTCGAGTTCCGCGTGCGCGAAGTGCTGGAGCAGAAGCTCTCGGTGATCTTCGAAGAGTTCGGCATCGACAAGACCGGTGACGTGCTCGATTCCGCCCAGGCCGGTGAGTTGTTCGAGGATGTGTTCGCCTCGGCCATCCTAAATCCTGACGGTATCGAGACCTCCGTCGATCACACGGTGGCTAGGATTCGGGACGAGATTCAGCAAGTGCGCGAGTCTTCGGCTATCTACGGCATCTCCGAAGAGCCGGATGTGCAAACCGCTGAACGTCTGCGCTCGCATCCGTTGCCCCACTGGGTGGAACGGATGACGGTCGGTTACCTCAACTCTCATGGCGGTGTGGCCAGTCGCAAGCGCTCCTGGTGGGATCTGACTTGGCCGGATGGCCAGGAACACCGCAAAGCCGTGTTCAGCGCCCGGGAAGCGGGTCGCCTGACCGACGCAACCCTGCTCAATCTTGAAAACAGCCGTATCCGTGGGCTGGCCCTGAGCCTACCGCAGGTTGCGGCCGGTCAGCCATTGCCTTGTGTAACCGTGAATGGACTGCCAGCCAGCATCTCGGGTTTCTGGGGACTGTTTGAGATTCGCCTTCAGGCAGGAATGCACCAGAAGACACAACTCCTGCGCATCCCCATGGTGCGGCGTGGCTATGTCAGCGTGTTCTTGAGCGAGGAAGGCAAGCTGTTTCTGCCCACAGCCCGCCATATCTGGGATGTGCTGCAGACGGCGGAAGTCCAGGTGCAAGCCACCCTCGGGCAGGATGAATCCATCACCGTCCATGAGCGTTTGCAGATTGCTGCCGAACAGGCCGGACAGGAGCTGTTCGACACATTGCAACAGGCGCACATAGCTTCGGTGACCCGGGAAGAGGAACGCGGCATGGTCGCCTTTACCTCACGGCGGAAGGCCATCGAGCGGATTGGATTGCCGGAGGTGCGCCAGTACCGTCTGGCCCGCTGCGATGCCGAGGAAGCTGAGTGGCGACATGAACTGCAATCAGCGCGGCAGATCGTGCCGGAAATCCGGCCGCTGCTGATGCTACGCATTGTCAAGTCTTCCCAATGCAAGTTATAACCAACGGCCCGAATATACCGGATGCGCTCTTGCAGGCGCACGAAGAAGGCCGCGTGGTATTTTTCTGCGGCGCCGGCATTTCGTATCCAGCCGGGCTTCCGGGCTTCAAGGGGCTGGTGGATGAGATCTATCGGCGCGTGGGTACAATAGGTTCGGCCATCGAACAGGATGCCTACGGGCGCGGTCAATTCGACGCCACGCTGGATCTGCTGGAGCGGCGTCTGCCGGGACAACGTATCACCGTGCGCCAGGCACTGGCGCAAGCATTGCAGCCCAAATGGCGTCGTAAGGGCGCCACCGACACGCATGCTGCCTTGCTGCAACTAGCCCGCTGTCGCGAAGGCGCTGTTCGCCTCGTGACTACCAACTTCGATCGCGTTTTCGAGCGGGCGGCTCGGCGCATTGGGCTGCCCTTCCACGCATATTCGGCGCCGATGTTACCCATCCCGAAGAACAGCCGCTGGAACGGACTGGTCTATCTGCATGGTCTGTTGCCTGACAAGGGTGACGATAGTGCTTTACACCGACTAGTGCTCACCAGCGGCGACTTTGGCCTCGCTTATCTAACCGAACGCTGGGCAGCTCGCTTCGTCAGTGAGTTATTCCGCAACTACGTTGTCTGCTTCGTGGGTTACAGCATCAACGATCCGGTGCTGCGCTACATGATGGATGCGCTGGCCGCCGACCGGATGCTGGGTGAGGTCACCCCGCAAGCCTACGCTTTGGGCGACTGCGAACCTGGGCAGGAACACGACAAGACCATCGAATGGGAGGCCAAAGGCGTTACCCCCGTCCTTTACGAAGTGCTTGTTGGTAGCAACGACCACTCGGCGCTGCATAGAACCTTGCAGGTCTGGGCCGATACCTATCGTGATGGCATCCTCGGTAAAGAGCGGATCGTCGTGGATTACGCCCTGGCGCATCCTTCCGCCAGCACTCGACAGGATGACTTTGTAGGGCGGATGCTCTGGGCACTCTCCGATAAATCCGGGCTGCCAGCCAAACGGTTTGCGGACTTCAATCCGGTACCACCTCTGGAGTGGCTTCTGGAAGCGTTTTCTGAGGATCGCTACCAGCACAGCGACTTGAATCGCTATGGTGTTCCGCAGCGCGTAGAGATAGATGATAAGTTACGGTTCAGTCTGATCAGCCGCCCTGCACCTTACAACCTCGCACCACCGATGCTGCTGGTATCCGGTGGTATCACCGGCAGCCAGTGGGACGACGTGATGTTTCATCTGGCCCGCTGGCTCACGCGCCATCTGGATGACCCTCGGCTGATCATCTGGATCGCGCAACGTGGTGGCCAGTTGCACGACCGCTGGCCATGGCTGATCGAGCAGGAACTGGACCGCCTTGCCTCACTGGAGCGTGACGGCAAGACCACAGAACTGGATGAACTCCGCTCACAGGCGCCCAAGGCCATCCCTGGCCCCTTGATGCGCACGCTGTGGCGCCTGCTGCTCAGCGGCCGGGTGAAAACACTGTGGCGCGATCCCGATCTCTATCGCTGGAAAGGTCGGTTGAAGCGGGAGGGGCTGACCACCACGCTGCGCCTGGAGTTGCGCGAGCTGCTCGCCCCCCAGGTGGCCTTGAAGAAGCCGTTTCGTTGGGGCGACGAGGAAGAGAGCGCGGGCGAGCCCATGCGCTTGCGGCAACTGGTGGATTGGGAGCTGGTGCTGGCCGCCGATCACGTGCATTCGGCCCTGCGCGATCTTGCCGATGAGCACTGGACATCCGCCTTACCGCAACTGCTGGAGGATTTTCAGCAACTGCTGCGTGATGCGCTGGACTTGTTGCGCGAGCTCGGTGAGGCCGACGACCGCAGCGACCGATCGCACTGGGATCTACCGTCCATTACTCCGCACTGGCAGAACCGGGGTTTCCGCGACTGGGTGAGCCTGATCGAATTGCTGCGCGATGCGTGGTTGGCGCTTCGCGGCAATGACAGTGCTCGTGCGACGCGGATTGCCCAGGCCTGGTTCGAGTTGCCATATCCCACCTTCAAGCGACTGGTCCTGTTTGCCGCCAGCCAGGCGGCTTGCATCGCACCCGAGCAGTGGGTGGATTGGCTGCTGGCCGATGGCGCGTGGTGGCTGTGGTCCACGGATACGGGGCGGGAGGTGTTCAGACTGCTTGTTCTGCAGGGGCAGCAATTAGCAGAGGCGGCTCAGGAACGTCTGGAGTCAGCCATCTTGGCCGGACCGCCGCGATCAGTGTTGATGGGCCAACCTGAGCCGGATTGGTGGGCACACCACGTTTTAGAGGCCACTTGGCTGCGACTCGCAAAACTGAACGCATCAGGCCTCGCACTGGGAGCCACCGCCAAGAAACGCTTGGCTGAGCTGTCCAGTGCATACCCGCAATGGGAGTTGGCGGCCAACGAGCGTGACGAGTTCTCCCACTGGATGAGCGGCACCGGCGATCCGGACTACCAGGAAAGCCGGGACATCGACATCGCCCCCCGCAAGCGGCGCGAGCTCGTGCAATGGCTGACAAAGCCGCAACCTGAACGGCGGCCGTTTTACGAGGACACGTGGCGTGACGTCTGTCGCACCCGTTTCTTTCACAGCCTGTACGCGCTGTGCGATCTAGCACAGGATGGCGTATGGCCGGACGGACGATGGCGCGAGGCACTGCAGGCTTGGAGTGAGGAGGGCATGGTGCTGCGGTCGTGGCGATACGCCGCGCCGCTGGTGCAGACCATGCCTGACACCATCATTCAGGATATTGCCGACGCCGTGACGAGATGGATCGAGGTCGCCTCCAAATCGATTAACCGACACGAGGAAGTTCTTTTAGACCTGTGCCGTCGCGTCTTAAACCTTCCGCTCGAAGCAGGCACAGGAATGATGCGCAATGGTGAGCCGATTGACCAGCCTGTCAACGAAGCCATCAATCATCCGGTCGGGCATGTCACGCAGGCACTGCTCAACCTGTGGTTCAAACGGAACCCGAACGACGACGATAAGCTTCCAGACGACATCAAGCCCTTCTTCACGGAACTCTGCGATGTGCAAGTGGACCGGTTCCGCCACGGCCGAGTGCTGCTGGGTTCGCGACTGATCGCGCTCTTCCGCGTGGATCGAACTTGGACTGAGCAACATCTGTTGCCGCTCTTCAGTTGGAACAATCCAGCCGAAGCGAAAGCGGCGTGGGAAGGTTTCCTGTGGTCGCCACGCTTGTACCAGCCCTTGTTGAGTGCGTTCAAACCGCAGTTCCTGGAGAGCGCAAACCACTACGCCGACCTAGGTGAACACCGCCAGCAGTTCGCAGCCTTCCTGACTTATGCGGCGCTGGGACCGGCCGAGGGCTACACCGTGGGTGAGCTCCAATCCGCCATTGGAGCGCTGCCTCAAGAAGGGTTGGAGGAATCCGCGCAGGCGCTCTCCCAGGCTCTTGAAGGAGCCGCCGATCAGCGCGAGGACTATTGGAAGAACCGTGTCCAGCCGTTCTGGCAGTACGTTTGGCCCAAGTCACGCGATCTTGCCACTCCGCGAATCGCCGAATCGTTGACCCGGCTGATCATTGCGGCCCGATCTGAATTCCCGGCGGCCTTAGCTGCGATGCGAGACTGGCTGCAACCGATTGAACACCCGGACTACGTTATGCATCTGCTACACGAATCGGATTTATGCAACAGATTCCCGGCGGATGCACTGCATCTACTAGATATCGTGTTTGCTGACCAACAATGGGTGTCTCGGGAGTTGGGGCAATGTCTGGATAGGATCGAGCAAGTTTCTTCAGGACTTGCGCAAGATCCCCGCTTTCAACGACTCCGAGAGTACTCGCGTAGACGAGGCTCTCAATGAACTATGGTGCATCCTCAAAAATGAGTAGTTGGCGAGACGCCATCCTGAATGACTTTGTTCCCAATGTCAGTAAGCTGACGCTGGTCGCCGATCCAGACTGCGTGTTGACCGAGGAGAAACTGGCGCTCGAATTACGCGGGCGAGGCTTCGACCTGATCGAGTTCAATGATCCGGTCGAATTCAGATACGCCTATGAGTCCAAAT
>JAJYJL010000410.1 GCA_021789565.1 Acidobacteriota bacterium | reverse complement strand
TTGCCTTCCGGTGAAGGCTGGTGGACTCCGTCCAATTGGCGGCTGCCGACGCAATGCAGGAAGGCGATCTTGCGGACGACGCGATCCCCAAAGACCAGCTCCGATGCAGCAGGCTCAACAGTGCGCAGAAATCGGATGAATTCCGGCATGGTAAGCACCGCAGGCGAACTGCGATAAAGAGACTCACCATCTTGCGGGACATAAGGACGGAAGCCTGTCGCAATGACGATTGCTCCTACAGTGAACGCAACATGGGGAGATTCATCTCCGGCAGTGCTTGCCACTTGCAGCGCAATTTTGAAATTGCCGATGAATCCACTTACTGATTTGACCCTGGCGCCGAGGAAGATCTCGATATTCTCGTTGTGCAGGACTTTCTGCTCAAGTTCCTTCACAATCTCTGAGGCCGGACGCTCCGATGGGTAGACGCGGTTCAGGTTGTTCAACTGGCCGCCTAATCGCTCGGACGCTTCCACTAGCAGGACTTTGATGCCACGCATCGCCAGATCAGAGGCTGCTTTCATGCCGGCAACTCCGCCGCCAATCACGAGGGCGCGACGATGATTGGGCAGTTTGATTTGATCCAGCGGCCGAACATAGTGCAGCTTTCCGACGGCAGCAGCGATCATCCGGATCGCCTTCTGAGTCGCGCCCTCCGGATCGTGCTTATGCGCCCACGACGCTTGCTCCCGGATATTGACGTGCTCGTAGAGATAGGGGTTGAGCCCGCCGCGTGAAACAGCGCCGCGAAATGTCTGCTCATGCAGAAACGGTGAGCAGGATGCGACCACGACGCGATCCAGGTTCTCCTTGAGAATGTCATCGCTGATGGTGTGTTGCCCAGGATCGGAGCAGACAAATGTATGTACCTTGGCCGTTGTCACTCCTGGAATCAGGCGCACCGTCCGGGCGACGCGCTCGACATCGACAACATCCGAGATGTTTCCGCCACACCGGCAGATATAGACGCCGATGCGCGGCTCTTGCTGCTCCTTTGCAGCAGAGTAAAGAGCCTCTTCGCGGCGCCAGGCAGAGTCAATTTCCTGCTGGACAGCATGCTCGTCGACCTGCCCGGGCTCCCAGCATTCCGCGCCGCCGTTCGTAAGTTCCAGTGCCTGGTCTTTCGGATCCGGATGGTTCATCGTCTTCCTCTCACGCTGGCTCACATTCGTAACAATCACCCAACGCAGGTTAAGGATCGCTTCTGATACAAATACTCGCTGGCCTGCATGGCTGCGGCTCCAGCCTCTGCAATGCTGTCGACAATATCCTTGGGTCCCGCCGCTGCGCCGGCAGTGAATATGCCGGGGACCGTGGTAGCGGTTGGCGCCGTCAACTGCGGCGTTGCCACAAAGCCGTCTCCCGCGCAGGCTGTGTTGACAATCCCCTTCGGATTCCAGCCGGGAACCATCCCCTGTGCAAGTACAACCAAGTCGTGACGATGTTCCTGCATGGGGTTCTCGGCATCTTCTGTGGTCTCCACCAGCACCGACAGATCGCCTCCACCGACGGGCTGAATCCGAGCAACCTTGCCCCGGACAAAGTTGATGCCCATTGCTTTGGCAGTCTGATAGAACTGCTCATACCCTTTACCAAAGGCCCGAATGTCCATGTAGTAGATGGTGATGTCTGCCAGCGGAAGAGCTCCGGACAACAGCATGGCCTGCTTGATGGCGTACATGCAGCACACCCGTGAACAGTAGGGGACGCCGATCGACTCGTCGCGCGAGCCAGCGCATTGCACAAATGCAATTGAAGAAGGGATTTTTCCGTCGGAGGGCCGAAGCACTCGCCCATAAGGTCCGTGGGGCGCCAGAAGGCGCTCCAGCGTGAGCGGTGAAATGATGTCGCGGCTGAGGCTGGCGTGATACTGCGGCTTGATCGTGACTGCATTCAGCTGAAATCCAGTCGCAAGGATGACCGCATCCGTGTGAATGTTTAGCCGCCGTGGCTGCTGATCGAACTCAATCGCTCCGGTCGGGCACACGCGCGCGCAGGTGCCGCAAGTGCCGCAATGCTCCGCATCGAGCACCGCCTTTTGCGGAATGGCGTTGGTAAACGGGACCGCGATGGCGCGAACCGAACCAAGACCCTGCTCAAAGGGATCCGGGTACTCTGTGTCGCATGCATATTCGCAAAGCCGGCAACCGATGCATTTGTCGAAGTTCACATAGGTTGGCTTCTGGAGGAGCCGCACCACATGATGTGCTTCGATGGATTCGATCGACTCCACCTCCGTATAGGTCAGGATCTGAATATTCGGATGGTGCGCCGCTGCAGACATCTTTGGCGTCGTAATACAACTGGCGCAATCCAGCGTGGGAAAGACTTTGCTAAGTTCGATCATGTGCCCGCCGATGCTCGCATTGCGCTCAACGACCAGGACGCTCATCCCTTGATCGGCCAGATCGAGTGCAGACTGTAACCCGGCGATCCCTGCGCCAATGACGACGACGTCGGGAGAGTAGCTGGAATCAATCGCGGTGTTCACAAAAGACCCCCTTGCATGACTTCGACCGGCTCTTCAGATCGCACTGACTCCTGAAGACGTTCGAGAGATTCCAGATGCAGTCGCTCTGCAATCTTTCGATCGACAGGCCCCAGCCGCTGCAGGTTGTCGGTCATCATGGCAATCTCTTTCAGAAACGCCTTGATGCACACGGTGCAAATGGCGGTCAGTCGAATGCGTTCAATGCCAAGCCCACCCGCATTCATGCGGGTAGTAAGCCGATCAATGCGCGCAGCAAGACGGTCGTAAGCACCGTGATAAGGACAGTCGGAGCCGCAAGCGGCAATCAGAATGCCGTCGATGCCCTGACTGTACGTACGAAGATAGAAGTCTTCAGGAAACACAACAGGTGAAAGGACGCGAAGAATATACACGTGAGATGGATATTCCTGGTGCGCCTTGCCCACGGCATCAGCGCCTGGATAGGCGCATTTTTCGGTTGCCAGAACCAGAATTTTCGGGATGAATGGAACGCTCATCTTGAGCCTCCTCCTGCGGCTGCCGTTTGCGACTCAGACATGCGTCGTCCATCTATTCAGCACCCAGCAGTCCGCGTCACTCTGTTTGAAGGGGCTACTTCTTGCGACGGACGAACAGGCGATCGTGCCCTTCAGCCTCGACGATCCCCAGAAACTCATGACCCACTTTGCCGGCCCACGCGGAGATATCCTTGCGTGATCCCTTGTCGTTCGACTTGATCTCAATGATCTGCCCGACCTTGACAGCGCCAATGCCCTTTTTGGCTTCAAGAAGCGGCCCTGGACATGCTGTTCCACGGGCATCAATGACCTTATCGGCGGTGAGGATTGCAACTGCTTCACTCATAAAATGACTCCATCTTTCATGCGTGCCTGCCGCAGCAGTCACGCGGGTTGAAGTTGCTTTGAAGGTTGTTTTGCGGTTGGGTGAATGGAAGTTCGAACCGCAGTGTGTAGAAATCTTTCGGAGAGTGCACTGCGAATCAGAATCGCAGCTTCGATAAAGCGTTGATCGGCAATCCGGTAGTAGACACTCTGCGCCTTCTTCTCCGCGATGACAGCGCCCCTGTCTCGCATCAAGCGCAGATGCTGGGAGGCATTCGGAATGGACACGGCTGCCTCGTTGGCAATCTCGGTCACGGTCTTGGGCTCCCGCTGCAATGCGCAGAAGATTCGCATTCTCGTGCCGTGGGCAAACGTCTCAAAAAAGTCGCCCAGCAGCTCGCACGATGCTTCGTTCATGAGGCGCTTCATTCGGGATTCCTCCGATTCCGCTTGTTGCATACTTGCGCAATTGTGCAACTAAGAAAACTGTATGGCCTTCCTTTTCCATGCGCAGTGACCGATATCACGCTCTTTGTGGTCAGCTTCGTACAAACCACATAAGTCGTCCTCCGGCGCGGAACGCACGGAAGATATGCACAATCCGGCTGGAGGATGACGCTAAAAACTTCTGGCGAGTCCAATGGAAATGGAGTTTTCTGACATCTTGCTCGTCACGGACGTTCCCGGGATATTTCCTTGCCCAGAGATCCATGGCCCGGTGATCGAATTCTTAAATGCGTGATAGTAGGCAGCATTCAAATCCCATCCGTGCACGGATTGAACGATTCCACCAGACAGGTGATGCTGCACGATCGCCGGCGCGGGCGTGTTGAAAAATGTATAGGCAGCTGGCACAGGATTCTGCGAGAAGTTGTAGCCGCCCATCAGCTTTGTCGAGGAAGTGATGCGCTGCTGAATCCCACCGCCGACCGTCCAGATGTTTTTCCAGCCGAAACCGGAAATGGCATCATCTGGGTCATAGCCAACCTCGTCGAAGCCTGAGGTGTTCTGGTAATCGATCCAGCGCGCATCCACACCAATATGAGTGGACTGGGTCGGTGTCACTCCGATCCCAACGGTGACCAGGCTTGGCAGATCCATATTGAAGTTGAGGTTGTGCCTGGCGCCTGTCAGATCGGCGCTGGTCCACTTGAAGTCCTGAAACCACACGTTTGAATGGTAGGCAACACCCAGGCTCACTTTGTCGTTCATGGCGTAGTGCACGCCAATCTGCGCACCAATCCCGAGGGCCTTTGCGTTGGTTGATGCGGACAGATAGTACGGCATCGTACTACCCGCACTCACTGGAGCGGAGAATGGAGCGGGAATCACCTTCAGCATGGAGAATGCAGGAACAATTGAGATGCCCACGGAAAGCTGGTCTGTGACTTGACGCGAGAAGCCAACCGGCATGGTCAGCAAGGCGTAATTGGAACGGAGTTTCCCAAAGCCAAATCCATTCGGTGCTTGCGGAGTGAGAATGGGATTGCTGAAGTTGTTGCTTTGATCGTAGTCCACACCAAATCCGCTGACGGCGAGCATGGCAAAGTGGTAAGCATTGCGGCTGCTCTGCGGATGGTAGACAAAAGCCATGCCTGGCATGAATGAGGTATCCGTATGGCTGACGGTGGTTCCACTGAGGGTTGCACCGGGCATCCCGGGACCAAAGGCATTCGCGTCCACAGTGCTGCCCAGCGATCGCCATGGAACAAAGATCGTGCCGTGAAACTCCAGGCGCTTGCCGGAAAAGTGAAATGAGCATGCCGGATTCCATGCGAGCGAACCCGTGGCATCAAGACAAAGACCCGTATCGGCTCCGCCCATGGCTTCATTGACCGGACCGGCACCATGCAGAAAATGTCCGTCGGTCGCGCGGAGGTTGCCCGGTAGTGCCACAACAAGAGCGAAGAATAAAAGGAAAATTCCTGCTTGCAATCGGGAGAAATTCCAGGAAGCCATGATCGTTCTTTCAGGACCCTTCTTGACCCGCAATTTTGGAACAGATTGCGACGCGGGCCTTGACCCGACATGATGCAACCAGCGTGCCAAGCGAGGGCGCTGAAATGAATGGACTTAGTGAAATATCCAGAGACAGAACGCGACAGGACGTCGCATCAATCCGTTGCAAGTTGAATCAAAATGTTTCAGGAACGAGCCTTAGCCGATCTGAAGCTCTCGCATCCGCCTCCACAGCGTGGAACGGCTGATGCCCAGGGCGTGGGCTGCCTCAGAGCGCTTCCAGTGATGCGCTTCCAGCGCGGCCACCATGCGGCCGCGGTCGATCGCATCCGGTTCAGAGATCGTGACCGATTGAGGGGCAGCAGGGACTGCGCGAGAGTCTGCACCTGGGGTCGCCGCAGCAGCAGAGGTCGCCTCCGGGAGTGTGTGCCGAATTTCCTCAGGCAGATCCTCCGGCAGAATCGTCTCCATCCGCGCAACGGCCACTGCGTACTCCATCACGTTTGTCAGTTCGCGGACATTGCCGGGCCAGGCGTAGTCCAGCAACAGCCGCATCGCCTGGGGTGAGATGCGGCGTACAAGCCCGTGCTGGGCGGTGATACGGTTCAGGAGATTTCCTGCCAAAGGAGGAATATCCTCACGCCGCTCGCGCAAAGGAGGGACTTCAATCGGAACCACACACAGGCGATAGTAGAGGTCGTCGCGCAGCCGTCCCTGGCGCATGGCAAGGCGAAGGTCGACGTTGGTGGCCGCGATAATCCGGGCATTTGTGGTTCGTGACGTGCTTTCGCCAACGCGCTCAAACTGGCGCTCCTGAAGAACGCGCAGTAGTTTCACCTGCAACTGGGGGGGCAGGTCTCCAATCTCATCCAGAAAGAGCGTGCCCTGCGAAGCAAGTTCAAAACGGCCGACGCGATCACGCACGGCGCCCGTGAAGGCGCCGCGGACATGCCCGAAGAGCTCGGACTCCAGCAGGTCCGCCGGCAACGCGCCGCAGTTCACGGCAACAAATGGTCCACTGCTGCGCGGGGAGCTCTGGTGAACAGCGCGGGCGACGACTTCCTTGCCGACACCGCTTTCGCCAGTAACCAGGACTGTTGCTTCGCTGTGCTGCAAAGTCTCGACAAGCCGGAAGATTCGCTGCATCGCGGGGGAACAGGCGACGGCGCCGGCATAGTAGACGGGCGCATCCGGGCAAGTCTCCTCCTCATCCGCCGGCCGCAAAAGGATGAGGTATCGAACCATTGGGTCGCAGATCTCTGAATAGTCACTGATCATCGGCGCAACGGTGATCGAGACCAGGCGAGGCTCGGCGTCATGAAATTGGAGAGTCGCTCGCCAGCCTTCGCGCATCTGCCCTTCGAGCATCGCCGTACGCAGAGGACCGCGAGCTCCAAAGAGATCGTTACCAAGAATTTCTTCAACCGGCTTTCCCCGGAGCGTCATGGAGGCGTTGCGCCCCACGACACGTTCGAGCACATCCGAGAAATGCACGATGTGGAAAGAGGAGTCGAGACAGATGAAAGCACGTCCGACTGATGCGAGAGCTCGCGTAATCCCGTGGAGCGCGGCCTCAGTTAACGGGTGCATGCCGAGCTCAGAAGCAAGCGGTGGGAGTGAATCTGGAATGGACCGCACGGAACAAACTCCTTACTCTGACCTCCGTGCACTAAAGGCTCAAGATCATGGTGCCACCAGCCGCCAACGAAAGCAACCATGACCTCCCTCCCCCATTCTGCCGGCACCTGCCAATCAGGGAGTCCTGGTCATGTCGAGGGGACGCAACGAGCCGAGGCTGTGGTTGCGTACGATCAAGGCAAGCTCATGCAAAGGGACTCGAGAGTTTGGAGCGTC
>JAJYJL010000409.1 GCA_021789565.1 Acidobacteriota bacterium | reverse complement strand
GGTCATTGTCCAGCAGCGGGGCCAGCCTTCGCCGGATGCCAACGTTGAGTTTCGTGATCTTTTCCTTGGCGTATTCGTCGTACATGTAGTCGCGTTCTTCATCCGTGACCATTTCGAGCGTCAACTCATCGTGGTTGCGGAGAAAGATGCCCCACTGGCAGTTCTCGGGAATCTGGGGCGTCCGCTGGAGGATTTCAATGATCGGCTTACGGTCTTCCAGCTTGATGGCCATAAACATTCGCGGCATCAGCGGAAAATGGAACACCATGTGGAATTCGTCGCCGTCGGCGAAGTAAGGGCCCAGGTCCTGCGGCCACTGATTGGCTTCCGCCAGAAGCATACGGTTGGGGAAATTCTCGTCCAGCCGTTTTCGCAGCTCCCTCAGGATTACGTGCGTCTCGGGAAGGTTTTCGCAATTGGTCCCCTCGCGCTCCACCAGGTAAGGGACTGCGTCCAGCCGGAAGCCGTCCACGCCCATTTCCAGCCAGAACTTCATCACGTTCCAGACTTCCTCACAGACCTCGGGATTGTCATAGTTCAGGTCCGGCTGATGGCTGAAGAAGCGGTGCCAGTAATACGATTTGGAAATGGGATCCCAGGCCCAGTTGGACATTTCCGTATCAACAAAGATGATCCGCGCGGTCCGATAGCGGTCGTCGGTGTCGCTCCAGACATACCAGTTGCGGTAGGGATTGTCCGGCGAACTGCGCGATTGCTGGAACCACGGGTGCTGGTCAGAAGTGTGATTTACCACCAGTTCCGTGACCACCTTCAGATTGCGCGCGTGGGCCTGCTCCAGGAACGCCTTGAAATCGTCCAGTGTTCCGTAGCTCGGGTGGACACTGAAGTAGTCGGCAATGTCGTACCCGTCATCTTTCAAAGGTGAGGGATAAAAAGGAAGAAGCCAGATGGCGCTGGCTCCCAATTCCTGGATGTAATCGAGTTTCTGCGTGAGGCCGCGAAAATCTCCGATGCCGTCGCCGTTGCTGTCCTGATAGGCGCGGACGTGAAGCTGGTAGATGATGGCGTCCTTGTACCAGGTCTGGGCCTTGTCGGGCCGCCGGCCCTCCGCATGTGTCACTGGCATCGCCTCGAACTTCAGTCTTCCGCAGCAGGTGCGGGCCGCTTGCCCGATGCGGGGCAAGAAGGCCGCCAGGAAAGCGAAAGCCCCGGCCACCTGGCATCTTAATCTAAATTCTAACCGATTCTGAATCTTCAGGAGACATCATTCACCGCATCAGCGCTGTGCCCGAGTGAAAAACATGAAAACTTCATGTGGACCCTTGGGCCGTCGAAAGCGTCTAAAAAATATGGGTGCACCATGTCGGAAGGGGGTGCCAATGAGTTTGCGGCAAGGAACTGAAACACGAAATCTCATAATGCGGCTCGCGGTGATGCTGGCACTCGGGTTCGGGATTGCGACGTTCTTGTTTTCATCGGGACTCAGCCTGAAGGCCGCCGGATCAGACCCTGCGACAATTGAGTTCCCGCTGACAACTTCCCAGGTTGTCAACAGAATGGTGGAGATGAACGAGCGCCGGGCGAACGCACTTCGGGCCTATACGTCGGTGCGCACTTATCACCTGGAATTGCATGGCATCCTCAACCTGCGCGCGGATATGGAGGTCAAAATGACCTACCGCTATCCGGGCGAGAAAGACTTTACCGTTCTTTCGCAGAGCGGATCCGCCTACATCTGCAATCATGTTTTAAAGCGCCTGATCGAGGCCGAAAACGAATCATCCCATCGGAATGAAGTTCGCCAGGCGGCAATCGCGCCTGAGAATTATGATTTCGAATTGGTGGGCTATGAGCACGATGGCAAGGATGGGTATTACATTTTGCAAGGCACGCCCAAGGTTAACAGGAAGTACCTCTTCAAAGGGCGCATCTGGGTTGATGATCGGGACTACGCGATCGCACGCATTGAGGGCCAGCCGGCAAAGCCGCCGTCCTGGTGGACGACAAAGGTAAACTTTGTGGCCCAATATGAGCGGGTGGGAGATTTCTGGCTCCCCGCGTCAAACAAATCTGTCACGAGCGTTCGTGTCTTCGGGCGCTCGCTCCTGACGATCATGTACAAGGACTACGACCTGACCAGCACCGCCAACAACCAGCCGGTCGTGCCCGGAACGGCCCCGAGTGAGAACGCGGCCAGCATGGCCCTCGTCCCGCCTTCCCCTGCCGGCCAATAGGCCACGACCACCACAATTTCAGCACAGATCGTTTGCGCTGCCATGCACCGAGGTAAACCCTGCCTTAGGCATCCCAACCCGCAACATCAATTAGCCTTTTCACTCCGCTGCGATTGCGCTAAGATGCACAATTCAGCAAATCCCACACAGGAAAGATGAAACGATGAGTTCACCGAAAAACCAGCTTATAGCTTTCAAACCGCAGCACGAATTCTTTGTCGGCATTGATTCCGACGGCTGCGTGTTTGACTCGATGGAAATTAAGCACAAAGAATGTTTTATACCCAACATCATCAAGTACTGGAAGCTGCAGGCGATCTCCAAGTACGCGCGCGAGGCGGCGGAGTTTGTGAACCTCTATTCAAAGTGGCGCGGAACCAACCGCTTTCCGGCCTTGACGCGCACCTTCCAGCTTCTGCGCGAGTGGCCGGAGCCGATGCGGCGCGGCGTCAGGATTCCTGACGTGCCCACGCTGCAGGCATGGATTGATTCCGGCGTGCCGCTTGGCAATCCCACGCTGGAAGCCGAAGTGGCCAAAGGGCACGATCCCGTGCTGGAGCAGACGCTCGAGTGGAGCCTTGCCGTCAACCGCTCGATCGCCGATATGGTGGAAGGCGTTCCGCCGTTTCCGTATTTCCGCGAGAGCGCGGAAAAGCTCCAGAGTAAGACAGACATCATTTGCGTCTCCGCGACTCCGGGCGAAGCACTGGAGCGCGAATGGCAGGAGCATGACATTGCGAAGTACGCAGAAGTAATAGCCGGGCAGGAAATGGGCAGCAAGAAGGAACACCTGAAGCTGACCACGGAAGGCAAGTACGAGAAGGATTGCGTGCTGATGGTAGGCGATGCTCCCGGCGACCTGGCCGCCGCCCGCGCCAACAAAGCGCTGTTTTATCCCATCAACCCGGGCCATGAGGAAGCATCCTGGCAGCACTTCCACGACGAGGCTATCGACCGGTTCCTCAGCAAAACTTATGCCGGCGACTATGAGGCGCAGTTGATCGAGGAGTTCCAGAAGCTCCTTCCGGAAACACCTCCGTGGAAGAAATAAGTCTCGCCTTTACTGGTTGCAGAAAAGGCCGGCCTGCCAACCTGATCCTGCCTGGGTGGGAAAAGAACGCCGATGCCTTGCTCAGGGTGAGCTCCGTGGAGAGTCGCTTCGTTTCACGTGTCATTTCCGCATGGCATAATCAAATGATATAGGCTAACAGCGGAAACTCTTCGCGACTTTACCGGAGTTGTCGCATGCAGGGGCAAAAGCCAGGCAAGCATCTTGTAATCGCTCTGGGGCCGGCGTTGCTGCTGAGCCTCGCCTTGGCGGTCCCCGCCAGATGCCAGGAGCTATTAGCTCCAAATCTGCATGCGTCCGCTAACCGCATTTTTGACCAAACCTCTCCGGAGGGCCGGTTGAAATGCACCATCGAGCGCGAAAATCCCTCTCTAGACTTTACCTTCCACTTCGATGCTGGTTTCCGCATCTCTTGTCCCGTCTACCAGTTTGGCGGCCAAATGACCCGCGTATGGATACTTGCGCGGGTGACTCCGGAGGGAGGAAGTCCAGTCTTGCTGGGAATGTCCACCATCTTCCGGCGCTCAGCTCTAGATCCGTCGCTTTTGCGCCGTACCGGGACAAGCGTTTTATTCCGCGTAAGCGGAGGATTCTCAGTGGGCGAAGGCCGCTATCGCGTGGAAGTGGCGCTGGCGGATTCCCAGGACCGCATCTGCCGCCGTTCATGGAGAATTAAAGTTCCGCACCACTGGCAGAAAGCGGTGCCGGTTGTTCTGGCGGCCCACCAGGTGTCCCCCCTCAGCATTCCACCGTGGCGCGGGCCACAACCCAAAGATGGCCTGCGGCTGGCCATCTTGCTCAGCGCGGGGTCCTACAATCCCGGCGCCCCCCGATTGGGAGCGGGGTATCAGATGATGCTGTTGCAGATTCTCTCCACACTCCTCCAGGAAGTGCCCTGCAAGTCCGTGCGCCTGGAGGCGTTCAATCTGGATCAGCAGCAGGTGATTTATAGGGCCGATTCATTTGAGCCGTCCGGATTCGACGCGCTGCAACGGGCGTTTAACGGGCTCAACCTGGGGGTTGTTTCCGTTCAGACCCTCCAGAAGCGCAATGAATGGGCGAACATGCTGACTGCGCTGGCGAATCAACAACTGACCGCACAGCCGCCACCCGATGCGGTGATCATCATTGGACGCTCTTTCCGCTACATGAAGAAATTACCGCGCGAGATGTTGATGTTCCGTTACGAAGGAATGCCCGGGTTCTTTTATTTCGAGAACGGTCCCGAAAACCTGTTTCCGGATTCGCTGGGCTTCCTTATCAAATCCCTGAAAGGGAAAATCTATAGGGTCAGCACTCCCCACGACCTGGGCACTGCCATCGAGAAGATGCTCGCCCAGGTGAGAGAAACCGGCCGCAGCCGCGAAGCGAATCTATTTAGCTGGGGCAAATAGCGCCGTCTTTGGGTCGGCCGCGCTACAAGGCTGGCTAGGGCGCCTGCCAGATCAGGTGGTGCTTGTTGTCATTCCCGAACATCACAATCGAGTCGGCGGTAGTCTGCGACGTCTGGCCGGAGACAACGGAGGTGAGATCGACAGCTCCCATATCCATCACGTAGCCCTGTGAGTCCTTAAGCTCAACGCTGGGGGAATTTGCGTTGACAAGAACGTAGCTGGCGTTGTTGCCCTGCAGCGAGAGCAACCCGCCTCCGCCCGAGCCGCTTCCCAGTTCGGCGGTGACGCGGGGTTTGCCTCCTTTGTCGGCAACGCTGAATTGCAGATGGTCGCGCAGCAACGTCGCAGCTTCCGCTCCGCCAGAGACGGTCAATTCGCCGGCGCCAATCGAGGTGACAGCCTTGCCGTCCTGGTCGAACATTTTGATCGAGGGCCAGCAATTCGTTGCCGGAGCACAATCCACCGCAATCTGGATGCGGACTTCTCCTGCGCCATCCACCACATCAAATTCGCGCGCCGTGATCTTCTCAGCGCTGTTGGCAATATTTCCACCCGATGAGCATGCGACGGCGTAAATCACTCCAAGGAGTGCGGCCAGTGCCACGCCGGCGGCACCGACACGCTTCAGACGTCTGTTATCGCGCTCCAGTTTTTCCAGCCGCTGTGCAAATTCTTTGTCTGTCATAGCAAACCTCTCTGTGCCCGGACGTTACCCCCCCATTGGAGCAAGTCTACCATTCCCTCAAAATCCCTGAGCAGTCCTTCGTGGTGGCGGACGATTGTCAGCGCCTGCGCGAAATTCGGGGAAAATGTCTTTACTATTTTTTTGCGGCGGCCCCGCGGTTGGCGGCTCGCGCCTGCTTCATGATCTCGCCGTAGCCTTCCTTATCAAAAGGCGGACAGCCGGTGGCGAATTGACCCAGCTCATTCTTCTTTGAGCGCATGAGGTAGGTGCAGTAGGAAAGCGTCTTGCAGGTGTGGAGCGGATCGAGTTCGGCTTTTTCCAGCGTCACCCGTGGGAGATCAGGATAGGCCAGCGCCGCGCGGCCCAAGCCTGCTAGCGTGGTGCGGTGCTGTTTGATGTTGGCCGCTGCCGCGTGAATCAGGAAGTGGCGCAGCCAAGTGTAACCCGTTCCCACCACGGCCAGGTCGGGATAAGCGTTCTGGATTTCCGCTGTGGCGGAAAAGTGCCGTGCCACGCCCAGTAACGGATGCTCGGGCGTTTCGTAGTAGCCTTCGTTCGGCTTGTCAAAAGGGCGGCCGAGGTGCGGGTTGGCGTAAGGGATTCCGAGGGAGACGTTCAGGAGACGCACGCCGGACTGCTTGAGCCAGCCAATAAACTTGATAGGCTCCGAAAGGTCCATGCGGTAAGGATCGTTCGGGTCCGTGCCGAAGCCGAAATTGTAAGGCGTCGGAAAAGTACGCGGCACTCCCACGGAATCTTTACTGCCCACGGCATAGGGGACACCGTCGTAAACGCCCAGCCTTACCGCAAGCAGAAAATCGTCGCCAACGTGCCGGCGGATCTTTCCCGCAACGTTCAGCGTGAATCGGGCACGGTTTTCGAGCGGGCCGCCGTATGCGCCTTGGCGAGTGCGGGCGCCGATCAGCTCAGAGAGCAGATACCCGTGCGTCATCTTGAGATCGACGCCGTCGAAGCCAAGCTCGCGGGCCAGCGCGGCGGCCTGAACAAAGCGGTCTTCAAGCTCCGCAAGGTATTCGTCAGTCGCAAGCTCCGGCGGAGTTTCCCGCGGTGGCAGGTCTTCGCGATTGACCAGCGGGTACAAATCCAGCACCGGATGCCGGGAAGCCACCTTCTGCTTTTCGAAAGAATAGCGGCCGGAATGAGTGAGCTGCAAAACCGCGACGAAATCCTCGCAGGTGCCGAATTCCTTCAGGTGCGCGTCGCGGCAGGTCTCGAGAAGTTCCTTCAATCGCTTTGCTGAGCCGCGATGGATGCAGAGTTGCCGAGGGTTGGCCCGGCCTTCCGGGACCACCGCGCAGGCTTCAAACCAGATCAGCTTGGCCCCGCCCGCGCCAAAACGGCGGTAGCGGCGCATGGTCAGTTCGCCGGGATTGCCGTCGAGGTCGCCGTCGCAGCCCTCCATGGGATGGATGGCAAAAGAATTCCCAATCCGCCAGGTCTTTCCGCCGAGGCTCTTGATTTCAACCGGCCGCGCAAGAATGCTGCGAATTTCTTCGCGGTCCTCAACGAGAGGAATGTCAACGCCCAGCTCCGCAGCGTGGGTGCGAAGGTCGGCAAGGTTTTTGTAGTGGAAGTATTGTATTGGCACTAGAGTATCGTGTCAGACGATTCCCGTGCGGCGTCGCGTTCCGTTTTGCCCCGTGTTTTGCGGCCTGCCTGTCGCAGCGCCGAGTGGATGGAAAGGAACTCGCCCACATTGTCCAAAGTCAGCAGCCCAACCAGCCGTCCATCCTGCACGACCGGAAGCGAGCGGCAATTGCATTCCCGAATCATAACCAG
>JAJYJL010000408.1 GCA_021789565.1 Acidobacteriota bacterium | reverse complement strand
AGTATTTTGTGGTGGACAAGCTGTCCATTGAAGATCTCCAGCTTGGAACGTGGGGGGACTTGGACAGCGCGTACGGCGAAGGTACCTCGCCTGAGCAAGCTCTCAAGGATGCTGAAGTGGACTTAGCGTGAGGACTCCCGTGGCGCACAGGCTCCCCCTCGCCGAAGGACTCTTCTCCAGCCCCAGGGCAGACACACAGCCCGAGCATCAGGCGCTCGTTCAAGCAGAGGGGCTGTTACTTCAACTGGCAGACCTCGCGTACGTGCGCGCCTCACTGAAGCCGATGTCCAAGGCACTTTTCTTTGTGTCCCGATGCCTCCTGGCGAGTGCTTCACAAGCTGAGCCGATCACCACGAGGAGCGAACTCCTTCAGGCATATCAGCGTGCGCGGGGACGCATCGGCGCCGGAGCTCCAGCGGACGACTTCTCGCTTGAGACGGTGCTCTCCGACTGCGGACAGCACCTAACAAGCATGCTGCAGATTGTCCAGGAGGTTCGCAGACTCACGGCCGGAACAGACACACTCGGACTTGCCTTCAACACACTCCTCCGTGGCAGATGGGAGAGCGGCGAGGGACTGGGCACATTCCTTACCCCCGAAGAAGTGGCGACGCCGATGGTCTCGATGGCGCTCAAGGCGTTGCCTGCGCCGGCCCTGGCCCGACTGCGGGATGGAGAACCGCCAGCTCTATTCGGCGACATTTGTGGTGGAACCGGGCGATTCGTGTATTTGCTCGCGAGGGCGCTTGGACGATGCGGCGTGAGCCGCGAACGGCTAGGACTCATCGCAAAGCTGTTCGATCAGTCCAGTCTGGCCGTCGACTTCGCGCGCATCAACTTTGCCCTTGAGGGTTACATCAGCCGATTCGAGACGGTAGCTGACTCCCTGACGGACACCAAGGTGGCGTCATTGCGAGAGCGATTCGCTTTGCTCGCCACCAATCCGCCGTTCGGCACCGGGAAATACCCTTGGTCACCAGCACTGGTGCGGACAATGCACCCGAAGGTGCTTCAGGAGCTCGATTTTCGTGGCCCCAATGCATCGGCTGACCCTTCCGCCGTGTTCTTCTTCCGCAACTTGGACCTCCTAGGTGATGGAGGCGTGCTTGCGATCGTTCTGCCGGACGGCGTGCTGCAGTCGACGCGTTTTCGACGCGCTGTCGACGCCTTCGAGCAGGAGACGAACGGACATGCCGAGTTCCTAGCGGTGGTGTCCCTCCCGTCAACGACGTTCGCTCTGGGTGGTACGGTAGCGAAGACATCCTTCGTCATTGTACGGCGCAGCACCGTGCCTACTCGCCACAGGCTCTATGTCGCAGTGGCAAAGCATGTTGGGTTCCTAAAACGGGGAAACCGCAGAGCTACGGACAAGGCCGGGAACGATCTGCTTCAGATCGCCGAGGAGTTTCTGACTGATGCCCCCCGCTTCGGGCGGCTGGTCGAGCATTGGAAGAGCCACGAGAATCTCAGACTCGCTTCGGCAGCCCATGAACTTGAGTCCAATGGAATCGACTGTGAGCATGGACCGCGTATTGGCGACGTGGCGCGCGTCGTTCGAGTGTTTGCCGCCCCACAGTCCGCTGCGAACATCCGTCGGTTTCACGTGTCGGTACTCGATGTAGACGAGACCGGCCTCGTAGACCTGCTCGCTGCGTCGCGGAACCGGCCCGCCTCCCGCGGGCTAAGCTGTGAGCCCGGGGACGTTCTGCTTTCGTGCATCAACCCGCGGATTTGGCGCGTGGCGGTCGTGCCTGATGTTGAGGGCGAGTGGACCTGCAGCCCTGAATTCGTTGTCCTTCGCGCCGGGGCTAATTTCGAGCCCTGGACGCTCGCCTTGGCGCTCCACCACTCGAGCATCCAGCGCGCCGTCGCAGCGCTTGCGGGTGGCACTTCTTCGAGTCGGCAACGCGTGCCGAAGGACCGGGTGTTGCATGTCCGCCTCCCGACGCTGGAGATCGACGCTGCATCACTCGCTAGACACGTCGAAGCTCGCAGCACTTTCTACCACGCGAGGCTCCTCGAGATCGAAGCCTTCCTAGCCTTGCACGATGGCGCGTCGTTTTTCGCGCTTCCGCAAAGCCAACCTACGACGCGGGCTGGCATTCACCCGAAGTGAGAATTGATGGAGTGTACGCGGTGACCTCATACCCGGTTCTTCGGCGCTCCGCGCAAAAGAAGAGAGGATAGACGAGATTGCCGCAGGTGTTACGGATAATGTCACTGTCCAGGTTCCGGGGAGGGTGAAGCTGGAAGTTGTTGCTCACGATATCGCCCTTTGCTCGGCCTTCGTACCACTTGGCGCACATCTGCCGAAACTGTCTGTCGTGCTGTGGTCGAACACACCAAATCCGGCACCGCGGTAGCTTCTCCTTTTCGCTGTGATCCCACAGCACGAAGAACAGGAAGGGAATGCCATCGAGCGCGCTAACATCCGGCGGTTTGCGAGCCGCCGCGGTGGTCCGGCCAGCCGGAATGGCACCGTTGAAGCGCGGTGTGTCTATGGCGCTCCACACGTTCGCGGCCTTCACATCTGACCCGTCGCTCAGATCAGAGCCCTTCTTACGCGCACGCCCTTGGAGGCCGGTCAAGACGCTAACAAGGATCTGGGACCAGCTCTTCGTGTCAGAAGGCACGGTCTGACCGGAGCGTTCAGCGTACGGCCGCGCTACCCCGAAGGCATTGTAGTGTGCTTCCAGAAGCTCGAGAGCTTCGGTGAGATTAGCACTGGGCGGGGGTCGTCCTGCCGGCATGCGCCGATCGCTCCGGGTTGGATGGCAGGCGAAGGTACCTCGCCTGAGCAAGCTCTCAAGGATGCTGAAGTGGACTTAGACTTGAGTGACGCGCCGCCCGGCGATCTCGTTTTGATTGCCGTTGAGTTTAAGAAGGAGTGGCCCGTCGTGGCGGAGACTGGCCGCGTGAAGCTTAGTCTTGGGAGTAAGTAAAATGGAACCGAAACTGGTATATTTTGTTATGGCAGGTGAAGTGGAAGTGAACGATCTCTTAGGTGGCAAATGGACATACTTGGGAACGCCTTTTGGTATGGGCGAGACTTCCGAACAGGCTCTTAGGGAGGCAGAATATTATTGCGAAAACAGTCCCGTTCCCACCAATCTTGTTATAATTGGGTTGCAACTTGTATCGAAAGAACCTGTGGAGGTACAAAAGAAAACGGTTGTACGAATGTCCACAAAGCCCAAGTTTGGAAGTGAACCACTTACGGACAGGTTCAAGATGCGATAAAGATCAGACTTGACTTTGGAGTTACACTAAGGTATATTTATTCTACGGTTGGTAGGGCTCGAGCTCTGAGCGACTAAGAGCGAACCTTTGAAGGGGCAGCATGTGGCCGAAGTAGCTGCACACCCCCGCCAGCCACTTGACAAAGTAGTGGTAAACGAGTATATTACTTCGTTGTTTGAAAACTGTTGGGTGCTGGGTTGACATTCTATGGTCCCTTCGTCCGTCCCCGTTCAAAGCCTCTGCCGTTAAACCCGTCCGCCTTCCCGAGGGAAGGCGCCAAGATAGATAAGGCTCTTTACGTTCCATGCTACTTGCGGCTCGACACGCAATACCCTCTGGTAATGTCACTTTCTTGTTAGCCTTGGATGCTAGCTCACGAGCGCTGCATCGAAGTAAACACCCGGCATTCAACAGATACAAGGCCTGCCTCGATTCTGCAGAGTTGGGGTGGGTTTTGTATGCGTACAACCGAATTATAAGAATCCGCCCCCTGGGCCGCTTGACTTTTTCCCAAAATACTATATATTTCTGTCCAACAAGGAGAGAGCAATGAAGGTCGTTATCAGTCGTGGTTGGGGTGGGTTCGGACTATCGCGAGCGGCCGTTCTGCGGATTCGGGAGTTGGGTTCGGAGCTCGCGAAGAATACTATACTTTGTTCCCCCGACATGGAACCTGCGGGCTATCTCTACCACATTGACCGCACCGATCCCGTTTTGATTGCCGTCGTTGAGGAAATGGGAATGCTCGCGAATGGTGTGTACGCGCAGCTTGTTGTGGCGGACATTCCCGACAACGTGGAATGGGAAATTCAGGCATACGATGGCTCCGAAACCATCGTCGAAAAGCACCGCATCTTCTATCCCAAGGAATACTAACAAAATGAGCTCTCTACATTCATACCCCAGCATCTACAACCTTGGCCATCGAGCGGTCGAGCATCTATTTAACGAGCCTGTTGTCGTCCAAGAAAAGGTTGACGGCAGCCAGTTTTCGTTCGGTTCTTTGGGCGGCGAGCTTGTTTGCCGTTCAAAGGGACAGGATATCGTTCTCGATGCGCCTGAGAAAATGTTTGTGAAGGCGGTTGAAACCGCAAAGCGACTTTTCGATGAGGGCAAACTTGTTCCTGGCGCGACGTACCGTGGTGAGTTTCTGCAGGATTCTCACCACAATACGCTTAAGTATGACCGCATACCCGTGGCGCACGTCATCCTGTTTGATGTGGACATGGGCGATGAGTCATACGTTACGCCTCAGCAACTCAAGGGCATCGCCGAATTTCTCGGGCTAGAGTCGGTTCCTCTGTTGTTCGGTGGCTTCGTTAAGAACCGTAGTCAGCTAGATACTCTGCTGGAAACGCCTTCTATTCTCGGTGGAACCAAAATCGAGGGCGTTGTCATCAAAAATTATGAACGGTTCGGCCCCGACAAGAAAATTCTCATGGGTAAGCTTGTTCGTCCCGAATTCAAGGAGTTGAATCGGTCCGAATTCCGCGCCAAGAATCCGGCGCAGTCTGATATCATCGCGTCCATCGTGAACACCTACAAGACTGAACCTCGGTGGAAGAAGGCCGTCCAGCATCTGCGGGAAGCCGGAGAGCTGGATAACTCGCCCAAGGATATCGGTGCGATTATGAAGGAAATTCCTCAAGACATTCTTAAGGAGTGTAAGGAGGAAATTGCTGACGCACTGTGGCGGTGGGCTTGGCCGAAGATTGAGCGGGGCGTTCGTGTCGGCGCCGCCGAATGGTACAAGGAACAGCTGATTCAACAGCAGTTTGAGGATCGGTAATGTTCAACAGGTTCAAGTATTTTTTGCTCTTCCTGCTGATTCTTTGCACGCTGGCAGCCGCAAGGTTGCCAGCGCAGCAACGATGGACAAAAACTAATACAATACTGTTAGTTTCATCGTCAGCAATGATCCTAATGGACTATAGCAGTAGTCTTGCTATCCCCCAGCAACCCACCTTTTGCTGCACAAGTGCAAGCAATTCTTCTGGTATCATGATGCCGACAATGGCTCGTAGGTTTGAGACAAATCCTTTCCTGCCAAAATATCCTACCGTCACACAATTGACGATAGCAGCAGGTGTCGGTCTAACGTCAAACTATATCATCGCAAGACTACTCCCAAATCCCTGGCGCAATATTAGTTTGGGTATCGTCACAGCGTTCGAGGCATACATGGTATACAATAACGTCGTCGTATTTCAGAGCGGGTTTCACATCCCTTTCTAACGAAATGACTTGGAGTCAGTTTACCCCCGGGCCGCTTGACTTTTTCCCAAAATACTATATATTGTTGTTCAACAAGGAGAGAGCAATGCTTACGAGAATCCCGCTTAACTTCGATGGACGGAGGCCGTTTGGGTTCATCGCTCCGAACGGCCTCAACCTTAGCAAGTCGTTCAACAACTACGGTTCTCGGTTGTGGCAGGTGATTTCGTTCATTCTCGCCGCAAACATTCGTGAGTATCGAGACGTCACCAAGCGTGAGATTTTGCACGACGTGCTCGGACAGTCCGATGAGGATTTGTCGTCCTCGGCCGTCCGACGCGGGTACCATTCCAATTTCTTCCGCACCGCAGTCCGTTGTGGGTTTCTCCGCCACTACCGTATCGGGAAGACGGTGTATTGGACTGTCGGGTCAAGAATTACTTGGATGGGGATAAGGAATTGGGGGAATATCGAGTAAACCGTATTTTAAATGAACGGAGTTGTGCGAGCATGCGTGAAGTGATAATCGAACTTCTCATTCTCATCGTCGCTTCAGTGACGGTTGCGGCCATTATCTTCCCACTTGTCGAACGGCTCGGTCTTTTCGGTGCGTCGGGTAACTGTGATGCGCCGGCCCGGCGCAGTACCATACAACGTTAATATTTTCAATAACTTACCCTAGCTTAACTTTTGGCGACTATGATATTACGTTTGAGTCAACGAAAGGACTAGGAACAATGACGGTAACCTACATTACCGCCGGATCGAACCTCAAGCTTCGCTGTGACTTCGATCCCGAAGCGCAATTGGAGATTATGGGAGAACTGGGCCATTGGGTTATCGTGTCACCCGAAGTTTTTCGTTCGTGGTCGGGCCATCGCCGGATAAACGGTCAGCAGTACGAAGGGCACGTTTACTTTTGGCTGTCCAACGAAGTTGCTCGGGAGATTTAACGATGTTCAAGCTTGAGCTGAGAACGGATGATGACGCCATTCAGCAGTACGGCCGATATGAAATCGCCGCCATCCTTCGTGAGGCCGCAAGGCGGCTTGAGACGGCCAATGAATACGAATTCGTTCTGAAGGACCGCAACGGAAATCTGGTGGGCGGAACTACCTACAACGACAAGGAGTAGCGACAATGACGCCGGTTCAGCTGAAGCAGCAGTATGACAAGCTGCAGGCGATTCGTAAGGCCCTTCAGGAGCTCCATGACAAGACGCAGCGAGAGCTCCAGCGCCGGCACGCCAAGATGATTCGGGAGCTCTACAAGTGAAAATTCTCAAGACGAATACCAAGGTAATGCTCTCGGGTCATCCGGCCGTTCCCATGACAGGCATTATCCTCCGTGTATTCGATAAGGAGTATGAAGTCAGCTGGGACGATTTTCCCGAGGGAGACGAATTCAAGGTGAGTTTGGTGCCGTTTGTCAATGTGGTGCCGATTAACAAGTAGCTTGACAAATCTCAAAAATGGGGTATCATTAAATATGACTTCTTGTACCGTGGTACTTGATGGTAAGACGTTGCAAGTGACGCCACAGGTGGCGTTCGAACTAATCGAGCGCAATATTATCAAGCTCCATAAGCCCGAGGGCGTGTACCGTTTGGCCGTTGAGGACGAAAGCATTCTGTGGCGGTATCTCCGCCACCGACAGACCGAGGAGCCTTACTACCTCTAGGAGACTTAAACAAC